>DKES01000027.1 GCA_002452615.1 Patescibacteria group bacterium UBA6816 | reverse complement strand
TCTTGAAGCATTCTTTTTTCATTACGCAAAATAACTTCTGGCGCCCTTAATTCATAAAGTCTTTTTAAACGATTATTACGATTAATTACCCGGCGATAAAGGTCATTTAAATCTGAAGAAGCAAACCGACCTCCATCTAAAGGAACTAAAGGTCTTAAATCAGGAGGAATCACAGGAATAACCTCTAAAACCATGTGGACTGGTTTTATTTTATTGGCAATAAAACTCTTAACACATTTTGACCTTTGAGCAATTTTTTTCTTTCGAGAAGGATTAGTGGTTCTTCGTTTTTCTTTTTCCAATTCTCGGGCTAATTTATTAAGGTCAACTTCTTTTAAGAGTTTAGTAATGGCTTCGGCTCCAATTCCGGCTTCAAAAATATGCCCGTACCTTAAAGATAATTCTCGATAACTTAATTCAGTTAAAAGTTCTCCCACTTTAAGGGCGTTAATTTCTTTTTTAGTTTTTTGATAATCACTAGTTAATTCTTCTTTGGCTTTTTCTCCTTGTTCTTTTAATTCTTTTTTCTTGACTTTAAATTCTTCTTCTAATTCAGCCAGAGTTTGTTCTTTTAAATCTTCTTTTACTTCAGTAATAACAAAATTAGCAAAATAAACTATTTTTTCCAAAGTTTGCACAGACATATTCAAAAGCAAACCAATTCTTGAGGGCAAGCTTCTTAAAAACCAAATATGAGTCACTGGCGTGGCCAAGGTAATGTGACCCATTCTTTCTCTTCTTACTAAACTGCGAGTAACTTCTACTCCACAGCGGTCACAAACAATACCACGATAACGAAGTTTTTTATATTTTCCACAAGCACATTGCCAATCTTTAACCGGTCCAAATATTTTTTGACAAAACAAGCCGTCGCGTTCTGGCTTCCGGCTCCGATAATTAATAGTTTCTGGTTTTAAAACCTCACCATGAGACCATTCTTTAATAACTTCTGGCGAAGCCAATTGCAAACGAATAGCATTAAAATCTAAAGAATTTTTATCTCTATCTTTAGGCAGGGTTAAAGTGCTGATTGTTGAGGGAGTAGGCATATAATTAAATATTTATTACTCTTTTTTAAAAATTAATTTTTTTTCCTTTTTTAACATTTCAATGTTTAAGCCCAAGCCTTTTATTTCTCTGACTAAAACACTAAAAGATTCTGGAATATGAATTTCTCGCACTGGTTCTCCTTTAATAATTGATTCATAGGCTTTGGTTCGTCCCATCACATCATCGGACTTAATGGTTAACATTTCTTGTAAAGTATATGCTGCACCATATCCTTCAAGAGCCCAAACTTNNTTCCTCCCAAAGGTTGCTGAGTAATTAAAGAATAAGGGCCAATTGAACGTTGGTGAATCTTATCCTCAATTAAATGGTTTAATTTCATAAAATAAGTATAACCAACCGTGACTGGTTCTTTAAAAGCTTCTCCAGTCCGACCATCAAAAACCTTCATTTTTCCAGTAGGAGAATATCCGGCTTTAATTAATTCTTGTTTAATAGTTTGGTCTTTAATTCCGTTTAAAGCTGGGGTGGCGGCTCGATAACCTAATTTTTTAGCGGCCAATCCCAAGTGAACTTCTAAAATCTGACCTAAGTTCATTCTAGAAACCACTCCCATAGGATTAAGAATAATATCAATAGGTTGGCCATCAGCTAAATAAGGCATGTCTTCTTGAGAAACAATCCGGGAAATAACTCCTTTATTTCCATGCCGGCCCGCCATTTTATCTCCAACTTGAATTTTTCTTAAATCAGCAATTAAAACCTGGATTGATTTTATTACTCCGGGAGCTACTTTATCTCCTTTTTCCCGAGAAAAAACTTTAACCCCGATTACTTTTCCGTGTTCTCCGTGTTCTAAATATAAAGAAGAATCACGCACATCCTGGGCTTTTTCTCCAAAAATAGCCCGTAATAATTTTTCTTCAGCGCTTAATTCTGTTTCACCTTTGGGGGTAATTTTCCCTACTAAAATATCACCTGATTTAACTTCCGCTCCCACCCGGACAATTCCTTCTTCATCTAAATCTTTTAATTTTTCTTCACTGACATTAGGAATATCCCGCGTCGTGGTTTCAGGACCGAACTTTGTTTCCCGAATATCAACCACGTGCTCATCAATGTGTAAAGAAGTATATTTATCTTTTTGAACTAAACGAGAAGAAATTAAAATAGCGTCTTCATAATTCCCCCCTTCCCAAGTCATGTAAGCACATAAAATATTTTGCCCTAAAGCTAATTCATTTTTATCAGTAGAAGAACCACAAGCTAAAACATCGTTCTTTTTAATGATGGCTCCTTTATCAACCACTGGGTACTGATTAAAACAAGTATCAAAATTAGAGCGCTCATATTTATTAAGATTATAATAATGATTTTTACCAGTAGAACTTCGGACCACAATTTTTCCCGCATCAACCTCAACTACTCTGCCTGATTCTTGAGCAATAACTAAATGTCCGGAATCACGAGCGACTTTTTCTTCTACTCCGGTTCCGACAATTGGCGCTTCTGGTTTAATTAAAGGAACCGCTTGTCTTTGCATATTGGTTCCCATTAAAGCTCTTACTCCATCATCATGTTCTAAAAAAGGAATTAAAGAAGTGGTCACACTAATAATTTGATTAGCGGCCACATCAATAAAGTCTATCTCTGAAATATCACAAAATCCAGGTCGGCCATGAATACGAGCCTCTGGTTTTTTATCCACAATACGATTATTTTTTACTTTTAAAGAAAAAGGAGCGAGAATATATTCTTCTTCTTCTCGGGCATCTAAATAAACAATTTCATTGGTAATTTTTCCTTTAATTACGCGGCGATAAGGGGTTTCAATAAAACCATATTGATTAACTCGGGCATAAGAAGCTAAATGATTAACCAGTCCCACATTAGGCCCCTCAGGGGTCGCAATTGGACAAATCCGGCCATAATAGGTGCGATGAACATCCCGCACTTCAAAACCAGCCCTTTCTTTACTTAAACCACCTGGACCAGCTACAGTTAAAATCCTTTTATGAGACAATTCAGATAAAACATTGGTTTGGTCCATAAATTGGGAAAGCTGAGAAGACATAAAAAACTCTTTAATTACTCCAGTAATCGGCCGAATATTAATTAATTGGCCCGGAGTAACCTTGTTTTCAGCTGTACTCATGCGGTCCCGCACAATCCTTTGGACCCTTAACATTCCGACCCTCATTCTGTTTTGAACTAATTCTCCGACCGCGCGAATTCTACGATTAGCCAAATGGTCAATGTCATCGCCTGGTTCTTGAGATAAATTTAATCTAATAATTTCTGCCAAAACTGCTTTTAAATCTTCAGGCCGTAAAACTCTTTCTTTAATATTTTTATCAAGATTAAGTCGCTGATTCATTTTATACCGACCCACCTTACTTAAATCATAGCGATTAGGATGAAAAAACATGGCGTAAATCAATTGTTTGGCATTATCTACCGTGGCTAAATCACCTGGTCTAATTTTGCGATAAACCTCAATTAAACCTTCGTCTTCAGAAGCAGAAGGGTCTTTTTCCAAGGTGGCTTTAATATAATCAAGAACAGAGACCTCTTCTACTTGGTCTCTGTTTTGGGTTTTACTTCTTTTTTTAATGGGGGTAAATAAATCTAAAATTTCTTGGTCAGTGCCATAGCCAAAAATTCTTAACAAAGAGGTGGCCGGAGTTTTTCTTTGCCGGTCAATTCTAGCCCAAATTACATTTTTATTGTCAGTTTCAAATTCAAGCCAAGCTCCTCGGTCAGGAATAATTTTAGCGCCATAAAAAAATCGCCCTTTTATTGATTCTCGGAAGAAAAATGAACCGGGCGACCTAATTAACTGCTGCACCACTACGCGCTCAATCCCATTAATAATAAAAGTACCCCGGTCAGTCATTAAAGGAATATCACTAAAGTAAATTTCTTGCTCTTGTTTTTTGCCGGTTCTCTTATTAATTAAACGCACCTTTACATTTAAAGGTGCTTCATAAGTTAAATTTCTTTTTTTGGAAATAATTTCATCAAATTTAGCAGGACCTAAAGAACAATTAATAAATTGTAATTCAAAACTTTTTCCCACCGCATCTTCAATTGGTGAAAATTCTTTAATTAACTCTTTAATCCCATCTTTTAAAAAATTTTGATATGATTCTTTTTGGATTTGAGTTAAATCAGGCAACTCTAAACTAGAAAGGGACTCGGGGAAATATTGACGATCTTTTTTAGGCATAAAAAAATAAGATAAAAAAAATATTTTAGAGACAAAAAACCCTGCGGGAATCTCTTCCTTAGGACGATTGATTATTTAAATTGTGTTTATGGTAAAACTTTATAATATTATTTTCAGAATAAAAATAGTTAATAAAGAATTAACTATTTAAAATAATAACAAATTAATTTAAATTAGTCAAGCAAAAAAACTTTTTAAATCTTTTAATTTTAAGGCTTATTTAAGCGACGAAAAAAGTTTTCCACAATTAATCCACAACTAAAACTCTTGATTTATTTTTTAAAAACCTCTTTTACAATTTTTCTATCATCCCAAGGAATTTTTTTTCCCTGGGCTTGCATTATCCAGGGCTCACATCCTTTGCCAGTAATAATAATTGTATCTTGGGGTTGAGCCAAAGAAATAGCTTTAGCAATAGCTTGTTGGCGGTCAAAAATTTTAAATATTTTCTCTGAATTTTTAATTCCTTTAATTATTTCTTCCATAATTTTATCAGGGTCTTCATCATAAGGGTCTTCATTGGTAATAATTATTTTATCTCCATATTTTTCCGCCAAAGCTCCTAAAACCGGTCTTTTCCATTTATCTCTCCCTCCCCCAGTAGCGCCCAAAACACAAATTAATTTTTGTTTAGGAGAATTTTGATGCCGAACAATGGTTTGATAAACCTTTTCCAAAGAATCAGGAGTATGAGCATAATCAACAATAACAGTAAAAGGATTTTTAATAACTATTTCCATTCGGCCGGGCATTTGTTTAACTTGGGCCAAAGCTTTTTGACAAACACTTAAACTAATGTTTTGTGCCTGAGCCACACTAATGGCGGCTAAAGCATTAGCAATATTAAACCTGCCTAAAAGATTTAAAGAAAACTTTTTTTCTTGTAAAACAAATTCTGAACCATAAGGATAAAGAATAATCTTGCTTGGTTTTAAAATTTTAATCCCCTCTTCTGAATAATGCTCTTTTAACCCATAACCATATTTTTGCGCTAATTTATATTTTAAAAAATAATCTTTGGTTTTATCATCTAGATTAACCACCCCTGTTTTTTTAATAGTTTTTCCTTTAATTTGTTTTAGTTTGCTTTGACTAAGATGTTGAAATAATTTTTCCTTGGCTTGCCGATATTTTTCCCACCCGCCATGAGCTTCTAAATGCTCGCGCGCCAATCCAGTAAAAACTCCTAAATCATAATTAATTCCCCGGTGCCGAAACTGCACCATTCCTTGAGAACTTGTTTCAATAACCGCATAATCACAACCTTGATTAACCATTCTTTTTAATAATTTTTGCAAAGAAAAACGACCCAGCATGGTCATTTTTTTTTGATTCTCCCATTCTTGGTCTCCTATTTTAAAATTAAAAGTAGTGGTTAATCCCACTTTATAGCCAGCTTCAGTTAAAATCTGAGCAATTAAATTAACCACGGTTGATTTTCCCGCTGTACCAGTAACGCCAATCACAATCATTTTTTCACTGGGAAAACCATAAACCAAAGCCGCTAACCGAGCTAAAATCCAATGATAAGCTAAAATTAAAAATTGGGGGATAATTTTTTTTATAAACATAGTTATAAAAGTTTTAAATCATTTTCCAATGCCCTCGAGAGGAATCGAACCTCTGTCGCAAGTTCCGGAAACTTGTACTCCCCGCCTGCCTTCTTCAATGCCCTCGAGAGGAATCGAACCTCTGTCGCAAGTTCCGGAAACTTGTACTCTATCCATTGAGCTACGAGGGCTCAGGCTATGGCGGGCCGGAGGTAGGTATCCATTGAGCTACGAGGGCTCAGGCTATGGCGGGCCGGAGGTAGGTATCCATTGAGCTACGAGGGCTCAGGCTATGGCGGGCAGGCTTGCCTGCCGGAGGTAGGTATACATTGAGCTACGAGGGCGGAGTCATTGAGGTTATTTTTCAAAATTTTTAATCAGTTGAAGGTGAATCAGAAAAATCTATTTGATTTTCTTCTTTGCCTAAAAGGTCTGACCATAAATTTTCTTGATTTAATTGTTCATAACGGGGTAAATCTTTTAAATCATTAAGCCCTAAGTGTTTAATAAAATCCAAACTAACATTATAGATTTGATTTTCTTTATCCTCAGAAGAAGATTCTTCAATAATTAATCCTTTAATTAAAAGATTGCGAAGAATAATACTACAATTAACTCCTCTAATTTGTTCTAATTCACTTCTTTTAATTGGTCCCCGATAAGCAATAATAGATAGGGTTTCCAAAGAAGCCGGGGTTAATTCTTGATTAACTTCTTGCTTTAAAAAACTTTTAATAAATTGACTGTATTCCGGGTTAGTAACCATTTGCCAATCTACTCCATTTTGAATTATTTTTATTCCTTTTTGAGAATCAGCCTTATAATCTTCAAACAATTCTTTTAAATAAAAAATGACTGTTTTTTCTTCTTGGTTTAAAAATTTACTTATTTCTTTGGCAGATAAGGGTCGCGGGGCAATAAAAAGCAAACTTTCAATAATTGATTTTAATTGTTCGGAATTTATTTTTATTTGGTCAAAGCTTTTTTCTGACATATAATTAAAATATTTTAAGGTTTAAAATTTTTAACCACGATTTCCTTGAAAAGTCCATTTTGAACAATAATGGCTTGATGTCTTCTCACTAATTCTAAAGCCGCTAAAAACAAAACTACTTTTTCTGACCGACTTTTTTTTCTGATAAAATTATTAAAAACAACTTCTTTTCCTGTTTTCAACGCCCCTAATAATTCAATTATTTTTGATTTTAAAGAAACAATTTTTCTTTTAAAAGTTTCTTGATTAAGCCTTTTTTGGCGGGATAAAATTTCCACAAAATTTTTAAAATATTTTTCTAAAATAGTGGGGGTAATTTTAATCCCTAAAACAAACGAAGGGGTTAATTCCAAGGGAATTTTATCTTGAGAAAAAGAACAAGTTGGCGCCATAATTATTTTTTCTATTTCTTTGCTGGCTTGAGCATATTGGCGATAAATTTTTAATTGATTAACTAAGTCCTCTGTTTCCTCTTCTTCTTCTGTTTCTCCGGGAATTAAAAGTCGTGATTTAATTAAAAGCAATTTAGTGGCAATTTCTAAAAAATCAGCTAATTCTTGAGGACTGGTTTCTTGACCTTCATTAATTTGTTTTAAAAATTCATCAGCCACTTGAGCTAAAGAAAATTCCGTAATATCTAATTTTTCCTTTTCAATTAATCGTAATAAAAGATTAAAAGGTCCTTTAAATTTTTCTGTTTTAAGCGTATACATAATTTTATTATTTCTTTTTACTCAAACTAGCTTTAATTGGATTTTCTAATTTAATAAAGTCTTTAGTTTTTATTTTAAAAGAAAATTGATAATCCCCGGCAGGAATAATCAAACTCGGTTCTTTAACCACTAAAATATCTATAAAAACCGGCCAACCAAGTAATTGACCAAAAGGAGGAACACTCCCTAATTTACCTATTTTAAGGTTATTTTTTAACCAGGCTTCTGAAGCAAAACTAATCTTTTTAATTGCTTTTAATCCTTGTTTTTTTCGCCATTGATTAAACGTCTTTTTAAACTTCATTTTATCTAAATTTCGATGAGCTGACAAAAGAACTAATCCTGTTTCTCGGTCTGCTTTCACCACTAAAGTCTTTATTACTGCGGCTGGTTTTTTTAAATGTAAAGTTTGCACCAAATCCCAAGCCGTATAAACAGGACGGTGTTCAATTACTTCATATTTAACTTTGTTTTTTTCTAAATAATTAAAAAGTTTTTTTGCGATAGCCATAAAAAATTTTTATTTTAATTAATTATCTTTTTTATTTAATGACTGGCGTATTTTTTGAAAAGAATAATAACCAATGACTAATAATCCAGAAACAACAAAAACAAAATCTATTAATCTTTTAATAATGGTAAAGCCTAAACCAGTTTCTGAATTTAATTTTAATAATTGAAAACCTAAAATATTTACTCCTTCAAAAACCCCTAAAGTGGCGGGGATGGGAACCAATTCAGAAAATAGATTTAAAGTTCTAATTAAAATCGTATCAAAAATAGAAGCAAATTCCCCGGAAAAATTAATAAAAAGAAAAATCTGAATCGCTCCGACAAGAAAAGTAGAAAGGGATAAAACAATTCCTTTAATCATTGTCCTCGGCGAATTTTTGAAAAAACCAACTATTTGTTTTTGAAAAGAATTAAATCCTTCGGTTAAATCTCTTTGGGAATTTAATTTTTCTAAACGGAAAAACTTAACTAATTTAATAATTTGTTTTGATTTTATTAATTGAAAAATAAAATAAACTAAAATTAAAGGTAAAAAACCAAGTAGGAGAAAAAAACCACTTTGAAAAAAACTACCCCGGCCCAATAAAATAAAAACGCTTATTAAAGTAAAAACGCCAAAAGAACCAATCTCAATAATTCTATCTAGAACAATAGAGGCCGTTATTTGAGAAAGAGGGATATTTTTTCTTTCTTTTTTTAAGACCCAAACCCGAACTAACTCTCCGCCGTAATAAAGTCCTGGAGTAAGATAACTTAAAGACATTTCTCCTAAACGCGCCCCAAACAAAATCCGAAAAGGAATTTTTTTTATTCCCATTGATTTTAAAATCAATTGCCAACGAACAACCCAAGCCCAAAAACGATAAAAAGTTAAAAGAAAAAGAATTAAA
This sequence comes from Patescibacteria group bacterium UBA6816, assembly GCA_002452615.1. Taxonomy (GTDB): domain Bacteria; phylum Patescibacteriota; class Patescibacteriia; order UBA2591; family UBA6264; genus UBA6264. The sequence goes on along the minus strand of DKES01000027.1, from coordinate 354 downwards.
ATCTGTTCTTTACTTAAAAAACGAAAACGCAGAGAAACGCTTTCTAAATTAAATTGCTTGTAAATATAAACAAATAAACTTATTCCCAATAAAAGAAAAAAACTAAAAAAGAAATATTTCTTCATTTTAACCTTTTATTCTTTTTTTTTCTTAAACTCCACTGGACCTTTTTTAATTATTTCTTTTAAAGAAGCTTTGGTGATATCTTTTTTTTCTGTTTGTTCTTCTCGAGCTTTTTTTAAACATTTCTTACAATAAACCGGTCTAATTCCATCGGGAATAAAAGGAGTATAAACAACTTTTCCACAATTATCACATTTTGATTCATATTTTTCTAAAGGAGAGTCAGGAAAT
>DKES01000017.1 GCA_002452615.1 Patescibacteria group bacterium UBA6816 | reverse complement strand
TTCTTTCTCTTAGCGCTAATCCAGTGGCAACCTGGCAACCCAGAAAAAGACTCAGAAAAAATCACGACAGAAACAAGAAAAACAAAAAGGTTTAATTTTTAGAACAAACCGGGAAAATTCCCGGTTTTTTTATCTCTTTTATTTTTCCCTTATTTTTGTTATGATTTAAATGTTAATTATAAAGGCCGCCATCGTCTAGTGGTCAGGACACATGGTTCTCATCCATGAAACCAGGGTTCGATTCCCTGTGGCGGTAAATTAATTTTATTCTTGTTTTTTTCTCAATTTTTTATATAATTAAGAAAATAATTTAAATTTATTTTATGGCAGAAGAAAAAAGAGAACCCTCTTTTAATCCTGAACAACCTCGTCCAGAAAAACCCTCTTTTGACCAACCTGAAGAGATTATTCAACCAGAAGTAAAAGAAAAAGAAACCAAGATTATTCCCTCAGAAAAAATAGCTGAAAAAAAACCGAAAAAAACCCCGGCGGTGGCTTTTCCTACGGTTAAAAAGAAAATTATTAAACCAGAGGTTAAAAGTGAGACTCTAAAAAATATTGAAAATATTCTTTCCCAAGATTTAGAAGAAATTTATCAGAATTTACCTGATAATTTAAGGGCTAAGTTTAAAGAAGAAGGGGAGGAAACTGCTTTTAAAATAGAAGGATTATTAAACCAAGCTAAAATAGTGGTTTATAAAATAATAGATTTGATTAAAAATTGGTTAGCGATTATTCCTCAGGTAAATAAATTCTTTTTAGAGCAAGAAACAAAAATTAAAACAGAAAGAATTCTTGCTTTAAAAAATAAAAAAATAAATTAGCACTATGGAAATGGAAAGATTAGACATTACTTATTCAGAAACAGGTTATTTGCGCGAACAAATCCAGAGATTTTTATTGAATCCTTGGTTTTGGGTCGCTCTTTTTATTTTAATTGGAGTTTTAATAGGTTTGTATTTTTTAAGGAAATATTTTAAAAAAGTTTCTCGTTATAAATTTACTTTTGAAAATGCCATTCTTTTAGTTCGAGTTCCCAAGGAAAAATTAGACAAAGAAGAGCAAGCCAGAACAATTAAAGACCTTTTGCAACCCACAGAAAGTTTTTTTGCTAATTTAGGCGGGTTAAAATCAGAAAAGGGGCTAAAAAATTGGCTAGAAGGAAGAAAAGACCATTTTTCTTTTGAAATAGTGGCAGACAAACAAGGTTCAATTGCTTTTTATGTGGTGGTGCCCCGCCGTTTACAAAGATTTTTTGAACAACAATTACAAGCTCAGTATCCAGCGGCTCAAATAGAAGAAGTAGAGGATTATAATATTTTTCTTCCTCAAGGAGCTGTGGTGGCGACTAGTTTTAAATTGAAAAATTATTCCATGTTTCCTCTTAAAACTTATTTAAAAATGGAAACCGACCCTTTAAATGCGATTACAAATTCTTTAAGTCGAATTGCTGAAGAAGACGCCGCTGCTATTCAGATTATTGCTCGCTCAGCTCAATCTGGTTGGCGTAGTTTAGGCACTAAAATAGCTTCAGAAATGCAACAAGGCAAAACTTTAAAACAAGCTCTTAAATCTAATGCCACTGGTTCAAGTAAAATTTTACAAGAAATTTCTAATTTTATTACTCCCGCTAAAAAAGAAAACGGAGAAATTCCAGAAAAAAAACATCAGCTTTCTCCTATGGAACAAGAAATAATCAAAGTGATTGAAGAAAAAGCTAATAAAGCTGGATTAGATATTAATATAAGAATAGTGGTTTCAGCCCAAAGCCGGGAAGTGGCTCAAAGTTATTTAGATAACATTACTAATTCTTTTGCCCAGTATACAGGATATGAATATGGAAACGGTTTTAGAAAAGCAAAAATAAAAGAAAAACAAATTATTGAAGATTTTATTTACCGCGGTTTTGACGAGAAAAATTCTTTTGTTTTAAACACCGAAGAATTAACCAGTCTTTTTCATTTTCCTTTACCCACCACTGAAACCCCTAATATTAAATGGCTTAATTCTAAGAAAGCCCCGGCCCCAATAGGCTTACCTGATTCTGGAATTATTCTCGGAGAAAATGTTTATCGCGGAGAGAAAAAAGTAGTTCGGTTTAAAAGAGAAGACCGACAACGTCATGCTTATATTATTGGACGGACTGGCACGGGTAAATCAAAAATGATGGCCTACATGGCTGTCCAAGATATTTTAAATGGAGATGGAGTTTGTATGATTGACCCTCACGGAGATTTAGTCCAAGAGGTTTTAGAAAGAATCCCCAAAGAAAGAGGGGAGGATGTTATTTATTTTGACCCGGCCCAAATCCAAAGACCAATGGGTTTAAATCTTTTAGAATATGACCCCCAATATCCAGAACAAAAAACCTTTGTGATTAATGAAATGATAAATATCTTTAACAAATTGTACGACTTGAAAGCCACGGGTGGTCCTATGTTTGAGCATTATATTCGTAACGCCATGCTTTTATTAATGGAACACCCAGAGAGCGGCTCTACTTTAATGGAAATTCCTAAAGTTTTAGCTGACCCTGATTTTCGGCGTTTTAAATTAGAGCATTGTCAAAATCAAAGTGTGCGTGATTTTTGGATTAAAGAAGCAGAAAAAGCCGGAGGAGAAGCCAGTTTAGCTAATATTACTACTTATATTACTTCTAAATTAACTCAGTTCATTTCTAATGATTATCTTTGGCCAATTATTGGGCAACAAAAAAGCGCTTTTAATTTTAGAAAAGTAATGGACGAAAGAAAAATTTTATTAATTAGTTTGTCCAAGGGCCGAATTGGTGATATGAATGCTTATTTATTAGGATTGGTTTTAATGGGAAAAATTTTAATGGCCGCTTTGTCGCGCACTGATTTACCAGAAGAAAAAAGAAAAGATTTTTATTTATATATTGATGAGTTTCAAAATTTTATTACTGAAAGCATTAATGTTATTTTATCTGAAGCGCGAAAATATCGCCTTTGCTTAACCATGGCCCATCAATACCTGGGTCAGTTAGGTAAGAATCAGGATAACTCTGTTCGGGACGCTATTTTTGGTACGGTCGGGACTTTAATTTGTTTTAAAGTTGGAGTAGAAGATGCAGAATTTTTATCCCAGGAATTTAAACCAGTTTTTAGCGCTTATGATTTAGTTAATATGGAAAAATATCATGCTTATCTTAAGCTTTTAGTTGATAATCAAAGTTTAACTCCTTTTAATATTCGTCCTCCTTATATTGCTGATGTTTATCCCTCTAATCCAGAAATAGCTAAGATTATTAAAGAATTATCAGAATTAAAATATGGGGCTAGTCGAGAAAATATTGAAAAAGAAATTAGGGAAAGAGGGCAAGTTTTTAAACAAGAACAGCAACCACCAACATCTATAAATCCTAATTAACTAATCCCTAAATACCCAGCTTATGGTTTTATATCGTAAATATCGACCCAAAACTTTTAAAGAAATAATTGGACAAGAAAATATTGTCCAAATTTTAGAAAATGAAATTAAAACTGAGCAGATTTCACACGCATATCTTTTTACTGGCCCAAGAGGATTAGGAAAAACCACACTGTCGCGATTAGTTGCTAAATCAGTTAATTGTTTAAACAGAAAAAAAGAGGAGGCCGAACCTTGTAATCAATGTGAACATTGTCAAGAATTAGATAAAGGACATTTTCTAGACTTTATTGAATTAGACGCGGCTTCTCAAACCGGAGTAGATAATGTTCGGGAAAATATTATTCGTTATTCTCAATTTCCTCCCACCCGAGGAAAATACAAGATTTTTGTTATTGATGAATGTCACATGCTTTCCGGGTCAGCTTTTAATGCTTTGTTAAAAACCTTAGAAGAACCCCCGGCTTATGTTATTTTTATTCTCGCGACCACGGAAATTCATAAATTACCAGAAACCATTATTTCTCGTTGTCAAAGATTTGATTTTAATAAAGTGCCTTTGGATAAAATTGCTCAAAGACTAGGGCGAATTGCTCAGGCAGAAAAAGTTAAAATTAGTCCGCAGGTTTTAAAAACCATTGCCCTTCATTCTGAAGGTTGTGTTAGAGACGCCGAAAGTTTACTTAATCAAGTTTTTTCTTTAAATGGTCAGGAAATTACTGCCAAAGAAGCTTCTTTAATTATTCCTCCTTCTCAAAATAAGGAAATTATTAAATTTTTAGAATTAATTTTAGACCAGGACGCGTCTGAAGCCATTAATATTGTTAATAAGTTAATGGAAGAAGGATTTAATTTAGAACATTTTACCACGGATTTAATTGAATTTTTAAGAAAAGTTCTTTTAGTGAAAGTAAAAGCCGTTGATAATTATTTATACTGGCAGATTGATGAAGAGATGCAGAAAAAAATAAAGGCGCTGGGAAAAAATATCAGTTTAAAAAAGCTTATTTTTATCATTGAAGAATTTGTTAAAACTAAAGTTCAGTTTAATTATAGTGAGATTCCACAACTTCCTTTAGAATTAGCAATTTTGAAAATTTGTGACCAAAAAAATTAATATTTAGAATAATAAAATTAAAATGAAGAAAAAAGATTTGGTATTTAAATTAATTTTACCGGCTGCAGCCTTAATTACGATTTCCGCAGTTTTATTTTTTTATCCTTATCCACCCACTCAACCGCCTTTAGCAGATGACCAAGGAGCCACTCTTTTGGGTCAGGAAAAAGTAGTCCAAACTAATAATAAATTTGCTTTTGACTTGTACGCGGATTTAAATCAATCAGAAGGGGAAAATATGTTTTATTCTCCTTATAGTATTTCTTCTGCTTTAGCCATGACTTATGAAGGAGCTCAAGGACAAACCGCTGAGGAAATGAAATCTGTTTTTAATTTTCCCGAACCAGAAGAGTTAAGACCTAATTTTGCCGCGGTTTATAATCAAATTAATGCTTCTCATCGTGATTATGAGTTAAAAACTGGTAATGCTTTGTGGACCCAACATAATTATCCTTTTTTAGCTGAATATTTAAAAAAAGTTGAAGATTATTACGGGGGTAAAGCCGCTAATTTAGATTTTGTCCAAGAAACAGAAAAATCAAGACAAACCATTAATTCTTTTATTGCAGAACAAACTAATGAAAAAATTAAAGATTTAATTCCCCAAGGGTTTTTAGACTCAACAACCAGATTAGTTTTAACCAACGCCATTTATTTTAAAGGGGACTGGGAAGAGCAGTTTGATAAAAAAGATACTCAAGAGCAAGATTTTAAAATAAGTTCATCAACCGTGGTTAAAACTCCAATGATGTTGCTAAAACCAGAAGAAACAGAGTTTAATTACGCTAATTTGCCAGATTTACAAATCCTTGAACTTCCTTATCAAGGGGAAAAAATTTCCATGTTTGTTTTATTACCTCAAGAAGATTTAACTCAGATAGAACCATCTTTAACCTGGGAACAATTTAAACAATGGCAAAGTCAGATGCAAAAAACAAAAATGGATTTAATTTATCTGCCTAAATTTAAACTAGAGACCAAATATTTTCTAAAAGAGAATTTAATTAATTTAGGAATGTCAGCCGCTTTTAATTCTCAGTTAGCTGATTTTTCTTTGATGACCGGGGCCAAAGATTTATTTATTGATTTTGTGATTCATCAGGCTTTTGTTGAAGTAGATGAAAAAGGAACCGAAGCTGCGGCGGCCACTGCTGTAGGAATGAAATTAACCGCAATGTTACCTCAGAATATTTTTAAAGCTGACCACCCCTTTATCTTTATAATTCAGGATAAAACCACGGAAAATATTTTATTCTTAGGAAAACTAGTAAATCCAGAAGAATAAATTATTCATCTTCGGGGGTCTTTGTCAGTAGTTGGTGCTTGTTATTTTTTATTCCCAATCCCTAATCCCCAAATATCCAATTACCCATCTTCGGGGGTCGTCTAATGGCAGGACATCAGGTTCTGGTCCTGAGAATCGGGGTTCAAATCCCTGCCCCCGAGCCATGCACCAGTCGCTTCGCTTCGATGCATGGCAAGCCATAAGCCAATTATTTACAGTATCTTAGAAATAGTAATACTGAAAAAAGGTGAAAAAAGGTGTCATGAGGTGTCAGGAACCTTTTAGCGAGTAATTTTTTATAATATAATTAAAACATGGGAAGAGTATTACGAGTATGAAAAAGGGTTCCTGACACCTTTTCCTGCACCTTTTCCTGGCAAAAAAAAGACAAAACATGGATGTGGATTTTTGTTATTTTCGCTTTGGTTTATCAGCCATTTTTTAAAGTTCATCTTACTAAAGAAATTTGGCAATTTTTAAATCTAGTCTTGTTGATTTTATTGATTGTGGGAATAATAAAATATTTAAAAAATAAAACTACTTATGGACAAAGTAGTTAAAATTAAATATTCGTCTCGGTGATTTTTTTGGACCTCAAAAAGGTTCCTGACACCTTTTTCCACTTTTAAGGCAAAAAAGGGGACAGGCCCCAAAAAATATCGCCCGAAAATCCTTTATTTAAAAAGTTTGGAGGCTTAGCCTCCAAACTTACTCGGCTCCCAAACTTACCAAAATTTAAAAATACTAAAAATACACAGGTTGAACCTGTGTATTTCTTAAAGATCACATTTACTTTTTAACTAAATAGGTTTGAATTTTGTTCGCCTGAGGGCCAAGACGGACTAAAAAGACAGGTCGGACCTGTGTATTTCTCAATAAAGTAGTTAAAATTAGAAATTTATCTCAGTGATTCTTTTAGGCCCCAAAAAGGTTCCTGACACCTTTTTCACAAAAAAGGTTCCTGACACCTTTTTCACTGACACCTTTTTCATTTCACAAAAAAGGTTCCTGACACCTTTTTCATATTAAGATAATAAAAAATAGTTGAATTGTCAATATTTAAATGGATTGACAAAATGAATTTTTAAAGTTATGTTATTAATAGTTTTTAAACGTTTAAATTAAAATATACTTAGTTTTAAAAATGAAAAATTAAGGCAAGAATGGTAAAAAAGGAAAAAAATACTAAAAAAAATTGGACTGCGGCTGTAACTAAACACAGTGATGCCCTGGATTTGGAAAAAGGTGTTTTTACCTGGGATAAACCCCAAAAAATTGCTAAATCTCTTAAAAAATCTGCGGAAAAAAGTAAACGACGAAAAGGAACTCCTTTTCAGTCGGCCATGTCAATGCTTAATTTTTATATTAATCGAGCCGGGAAAAATTTACCGGGTCAACAGAAAGAAATTCTTGAACAAGCAAAAAAAGAACTAAGAAAATTGTTTAATAAATAAAAATCTTTTAATAGACGGGGTTAAAGCATAAGAGCAGTTAAATTTTAATTATCATGGAGTGTCAAAAAGAAAAAAATTTAGAAAATTGTCCTTGTACTTATCCGGGTTGTCCCCGAAAAGGAATCTGTTGTGAATGTATTAGTCATCATCAAGAAAAAGGGGAATTACCGGCTTGTTATTTTTCTGTTGAGGCGGAAAAAACCTATGACCGTTCAATTGAGAAATTTATTCAAGAACAAGAAAATAAAAGTAATTAGTAAATAAAAAATATAAAAAGAATAATTAAAAAATATATGGCAAAAAGAAATAAAGCTTTGGGAAAAAGAAAAAAATCTCATTCCCATAAGACTAAAAAAAGATTAGAGGCGAAAAGATTGATGTTGGAAAATAAGAAAAAACCAAAATCAAAAAAGAAATAAGGAATAAAAAAATCAGCTTTTTAAAGGCTGATTTTTTATTTTTAAATAAGGGATAATTATTTTTTTACTTTCCGCCATTTTGTTCCGGTTGGAGAATCATAAATCTTAATTCCTTTAGCTAAAAGCATTTTTTTTATTTCATCTGCTTTTTGATATTGCTCATTTTTTCGATAAGCTTCTCTTTGTTTAACTAGTTTGTCTATTTCTTGGTCGTCCTGGTCGTGATGGAATTCAAAAAAACCAAAAAATTCATTAATTTCTTTAAAGAAATCCCAGGCAAATTGACCAGAAACTCCTTTAAGATTTCTTTCTTTAATAAAGTCAAAAATTAAGGAAATGGCCTTAGGGGTATTAAAGTCATGGTCTAGATTTTTAAGCAAATCTTTTTTTAATTGGTCTACGGCTTTTTTTTCATCAGCTAACTCTAAATCAGGTTTAATTTTGAAAATAAATTCATCAATTCTTTGTAAAGAATTTTTAGCCTGAGTCATGGTTTCTTCATTAAACTCAAGAGAAGAGCGATAATGGCTGCTTAAATAAAAAAATCTTACAACGCGAGTATTATATTTTTCTAAAATTTTTCTAATAGTTAAGAAATTACCTAAACTTTTAGACATTTTTGCTTGACTCATTTTTAAAAAGCCAGTATGTAACCAGTATCTTACTAAAGGAGATTTTCCTGAAAGCGCTTCCATTTGAGAAATTTCTGCTTCGTGGTGAGGGAAAATTAAGTCAACTGCTCCGCCATGAACATCATATTGAGGACCAAAATGACTTTCCGTAATAGCGGTATCTTCAATATGCCAACCAGGCCTTCCTTTACCGATTTCAGTTTCCCAAGAGGGTTCACCGGGTTTGGAAAATTTCCATAAACAAAAATCATTCCATCCTTTTTTTTCTGAACTAGAATCAATTCTAGAAACCCCGTCTGTTTCTTTTAATTCCGTGCGGCCAGACAATTTACCATAATCCTTAAATTTTTCAATCTCATAATAGATACCGTCGCTAGTAGTATAAGTGAATCCTTTTTCTTTTAATCTTTTAACCTGACTAACAATTTGGTCAAGATAGTCAGTGGCGCGAGCATATTTACTTACCGCAGTATTACCCAGTGATTTCATGTCTTCTAAATATATTTTAGTATATTTATTAGCAATTTCTTCACAGGGAACTTTTTTATCTTGGGCTTTTTCAATAATTTTATCATCAATATCAGTGATGTTTTGTAAATAAAAAACATCATAACCGCGATATCTTAGATATTTAATAATAAAATCAAACTGAGTATAGGTTTTAGCATTGCCAATGTGAGCATAATCATAAACCGTGGGACCGCAAACAAATAAATTTACCTTTTTGTTTTTAATTGGTTTAAATTCTTGTATTTTTTTTGTTAGGGTATTATAGATTTTCATATGAAACATATTATAGAATAATTATTCTTTATTTACAAGTTATTTTTTAGCCGCGTTTTCTCCGGCTAAATAACCAGTACTCCAACAAACTTGGAGATTATAACCACCAGTAGGGCCGTCTAAATCAAGAATCTCACCGGCCAAATAAAGGTTTTTTATTATTTTTGATTTCATAGTATTGGGGTCAATCTCTTTTAAATTCACTCCTCCGCGAGTAATAATGGCTTGGTCATAGCCCCCTAATCCTTTTATTTTTAAGGGAAATTCTTTTAAAAGATGAACAATTTTCTTTCTTTGTTCCCGGGTAATAAGATTAACTCTTTTTTCCGGATTTATTTGGGAAAGTTTAATAATTACCGGAATAAGCTTTTGGGGAAGCAGTTTGTTTAGACTATTTTTAAAAAGTTTATTAGCCGCTTGCTGAAAATCTTTTTGTATTCTTTGGTCTAATTGATGATAATCCAAGGCTGGTTTAAAATCTATTTTAATCATTAAATTATCAGTGTTTAAGGGCCAGTCTCGACTAAGGTCTAAAACAATCGGACCACTTAATCCTTGGGCTGTAAAAATAGCTTCGCCAAATCTAGAATTTATTTTTTTATTATTTTGAAAAAGATGAAAGCTGACATTTTTTAAACTTAAACCTTCTAATTCTTTTACTATTTTTTCTTTAACTAATAAAGGAGTTAAACTAGGGAAGAGGGGACTTATTTGATGCCCTAATTTAGTTAGCCATTGATAAGCCTCTCCAGTAGAACCAGTGGAGGGATATGATTTTCCACCGGGACAAAAAATAAAATTATCCGCTTCTAAAACTTGTTTATTTGATAAGATTATTTTTTCTAGATAATCTTTGTTTTTAACAACTTTAACAACTTTTTTGTTTAAATTAATTTCTACGGAAGATTTTTTTAAATATTTAATTAAGGCTTTAAGAATTTCTTCGGCGCGGTCATTAAAGGGAAAAACTCGTTGCCCTCTTTCAATTTTTATTTTTACTCCTAATTTTTCAAAAAAATTAATTATTTCTTTAGGGCCAAAATAAAAAAGAGCGTGGTAAAGAAATTTACCCTGAGGGCCAAATTGATTAATAAAAGATTTTAAATCGCTTTGCGCATTTGTTAAATTACACCGGCCTTGACCAGTGATTAAAAGTTTTTTTCCTAAAATTTTATTCTTTTCTAAAAGTAGGGTGGAGGCGCCTAATTCTCCGGCTCGACCAGCGGCCATCATTCCGGCGGGGCCACCACCAACAACAATCACTTTATATTTTTTCATAATTGTATTATATCAGATAATTAATAATTTTAAAATTATTTTATTTGCTTTTTATTTTAAAATAAGGCATACTTTATGTATAAGTGGTTAATTTATAAACATATGGGAAGATTCGGACCAAAAAGAGAAAAAAATTTTAATAAGAACCAATCCTCTATTAAACATCAAACAGTTTGTAGTGAGTGTGGAAAGCCCTGTGAAGTGCCTTTTCGCCCGACGCAAGGGAAACCAGTGTATTGTGATGATTGTTTTAGAAAAAGAAGAGAAAAACAAGGGTCAGGAGGAAGATTTCCTCAAAAAAATTTCAACCGCCAAAGAGATTCTTTTAAATCAGAGGATAATTCTGAATTAAAAAAAATATTAGGCAGTTTGAATACAAAGATGGAAGAACTTATCAAAAAGGTGACTATTTTAACTGATAGTCAAGTCAAGCCAAAGGAGAAAAAAGAAACAAAGAAAGACAAGAAAACCCCGGGAGTCAAAGTTAAAAAGTTAGTAAAAAAAATCTCGAAAAAATAATTAAAGAATCTATGGCGAAAAGAAACAAAGCTGTGGGAAAACCTACCTATCAGCAGGCAGATCTGCCTACCGGTCGGCAGGCCTGCCTGCCGGCAGGCAGGAAAGAAAAAAAATCTTATTCTATTTTTTTATTTATTATTCGTTTTTCTTTAGTTCTTGCCTTATTAGGGACAATTTGGGAAAGAACCTGGATAGCTTTATTTGTTAGTCTTTTAACCCTGGTTTTAACCTTTTTGCCTTCTTTTATTCAACAAACTTATCGTATAAAATTGCCGGCAGAAATACAAATTATTATTATTTTATTTATTTATGGCAGTCTTTTTCTTGGTTTAGCCAGAGAGTGGTATCATCGGATTTGGTGGTGGGATTCATTAATGCATGCTTTTTCTGGACTAGCTTTGGGGTTTTCCGGATTTTTAATTCTTTATGTTTTATACAAAAGCGGAAAAATGCAAACCAGCTCTTTTTTAATTGTTTTGTTTTCTTTTTGTTTTGCCGTGACCATGGGAACGCTTTGGGAAATCTTTGAATTTAGTGTGGATATAATTTTTAGCCAAGCAGACATGCAACGGACTAAAACCATGGAAGAAGTAATCGCTTATGGACACCCTCGTTTAGCAATTTATGATACGATGCGAGATTTAATTCTTAACACCATTGGAGCTTTAATTGCTTCTTTTAGTGGGTATGTTTTTTTAAAAAAGGGTAAAATCTTTATTTTTGATAAATTAATGAAAAAGTTTGACCAAGCTAACCCAAATTTATCTTAAGATAAAAATATGAATTTTAAAGAATATCAAAAAAAAGTTAGGAAAATTAAAATCCCGGCAACAAAGAGAAAAATTACAAGGAAGCGGAGACAATCGCTAAACCTTATTAAATAAAAAATATTTAAAAATGAAAACTCTGATTATTTATGCTTCTGTTCATCACCAGAATACAGAGAAAATTGCCCGGGCCATGGGATTAGTTCTTAATGCTTCAGTACTTAATTTTTTTCAAGTTAAACCAAAAGAAATTAAAGAAGCTGATTTAATTGGTTTTGGTTCAGGAGTTTATTTTGGAAAATTTCACCAAGGGTTAATTAAATTAGCCCAAAGTCTTCCCTTAACAAAGAAAAAAGCATTTTTATTCTCCACTAGTGGAATGAAGAAAAATTTTATTGTTAATTATTCCCACAATCATTTTAAAAAGATTTTAAAAGCGAGGGGCTGGGAAATAATTGATGAATTTAATTGTTTGGGTTTTGATAATTTTGGACTCTTAAGAATTATTGGTGGGATAAACAAAAATCGTCCCCACCAACAAGATTTAGCTCAAGCAAAAGATTTTGCCCGGTCTTTGAATAAAAAAATAAAAGAATAATTTTAAAATATTATGGAACAAATAAAACAAGAACTAAATAATAAAATTTTAGGCTATATTTTAGCCGGATTAGGTTTAGTCGCTGGCTTAGCTTGGAATGACGCGATTAAAACTTTAATTGAATATTTATTTCCTTTGGAAAAAAATGGACTTTGGGCCAAGTTTCTTTACGCTATTTTAATTACTTTAGTGGTCGTGATTCTTTCTGTTTATTTAACTAGAATTTTCAAAAGAAAAGAATAATCGTGTAATTTTTTGTTTAAATTAAATAAAAAAAGACAGAGAAAAACCTGTCTTTTTTTGTCTTTCCAAAATTTTTATTTTTGTTATTATATAAACAAGAGATTAATTAAAAAATTAACTTAAATAATATGGAAATGAAGACTAAAAAGAATTTAGGATTAGGTTTAATTATTTTAGGAATTTTATTTGTTTTAGACCAGAATAATGTTTTTGGTTATTGGGGTTTAGGGGACTTTATTAGAGATTTTTGGCCTTTAATCTTTATTGGTTGGGGTCTTCATCAATTTAATAAAAATAAGGTGAATTCAGCCATTTTTTTCATTGGGTTGGGAATTATTTTCCAAATTTCAGTTTCAACTAATTGGCGCATTTGGCCCTTGTTTTTAATTTTAATTGGCTTTTATATTCTTTATCGGGATAATTTTTGTTTTTTTAAACTAGAATCCTTAAAGAAAAAATCAGAACCTAAAAAGAAAAAAATAATTAATCAATAAATTATGAAATTAAACGTTAAGGCCTTTGGCTTAGCTTGTGGAATTATCTGGGGAGCAATAGTTTTACTCTTTGGATTAGGAGCCATGATGGGCTGGGGAGAAGACATCGTTAAGTTTATTTCCAGATTTTATGTTGGTTATCAGGCTTCTTTTTTTGGTGCTGTGATTGGTTTAGTTTGGGGTTTTGTGGATGCTTTTGTAGGAGGAGCAATTTTTGCCTGGCTTTATAACAAGTTAGCTAAATAAATTAGCTAAACAATTAAGAAGTTCAACTTAAAATAAATTTTTAAGTGATATTTTTATTTAAATTATGACGGTGGTTAAGCGGGAAAATAAAAAACCTTTAGCGGACCGGTTAAGGCCGGTTTCTTTGGATGATTTTTTAGGAGCCGAAGATATTATTGGTCCGTCAAGTATTTTAAGAAAAACAATTGAATTAGACCAAATTCCATCAATAATTTTTTGGGGACCGCCAGGAAGTGGAAAAACTACCCTGGCTTTTATTATTGCGCAAAAAACCAAGTCAGATTTTCATCAAATTAGCGCGGTTGACAGCGGATTAAAAGATTTAAGAGAGGTCTTGGTTAAAGCAAAAGAGAATAAAAAAAAGAATAAAAAGACGATTCTTTTTATTGATGAAATTCATCGTTGGAATAAAAAACAACAAGACGCTTTACTGCCTTATGTAGAAAAAGGAGTAATTACTTTAATTGGGGCTACCACGGAAAATCCTAGTTTTGAGGTAGTGGGAGCTTTACTTTCTCGTTGCCGAATTTTTGTTTTAAAACAATTAAATCAAGAACAATTAATTAAAATTATTAAATCTGCCCTTAAGGACAAGAAAAGGGGATTAGGTCAAATAAAGGTTAAAATGTCAGAAAAAACTATTGAACAGTTAGCTCAAATGAGTAATGGCGACGCACGAATGGCTTTAAATGCTTTAGAGTATATAGTTTATTCTTTTCCTAATTATAAAAATAAAGAGGTAATTATTAATTTAGAAAGTCTTAAACAAGCTTTTCAAAAATCACATTTATTTTATGACCAAAAAGGAGAAGAACATTATAATATTATTTCGGCTTTACACAAGTCCATGCGCGGTTCTGACGCTGAAGCCGCTCTTTATTGGTTGGCTCGGATGATTGAAGCCGGAGAAGACCCTTTGTATATTGCCCGGCGTTTAATTAGATTTGCCTCTGAAGATATTGGTTTGGCTAATTCCCGAGCCTTAGAACAAGCGGTGGCAGGTTATCAAGCTTGTCATTTTATTGGTTTACCCGAAGCTAATGTTGTTTTAGCTCAGGCCGTGGTTTATATGGCTAAGTGTAAAAAATCTAATAATTTATACTTGGCCTATGAAAAAGCCGCCGCTGATGTTAGAAAATATGGTAATTTACCAGTGCCTTTATCAATTAGAAATGCGCCGACTAAATTAATGAAAAAATTAGGTTATGGGAAAAATTATAAATATAGTCCTGATTATAATTACCAAGAAAAACAAGAATATTTTCCAGAAAAATTAAAAAATAGAAAATATTTAAAATAATATCACTTCGTTGACAAGTTCCCTTAAAAATGAAATAATGAATTAATAATCACTTAACTTTTTTCAAAACAATGCTGAAAAAATTTGTTTTTTATTTTGGAAAAGAAAAAGCAGAAGGGAATGCTAAAATGAAAGACCTTTTAGGTGGGAAGGGGGCTAATTTAGCAGAAATGGTTAATTTAGGTTTTCCTATTCCTCCTGGTTTTACTATTAGTACTCAGGCTTGTGTTTATTTTTATCATCATCATTGCGTTCCNNGGTAATAATTTTGGCGGAGAAAAAAATCCTTTGTTGGTTTCAGTGCGTAGCGGAGCAAAATTTTCCATGCCTGGGATGATGGATACAGTTTTAAATCTTGGCTTAAATGACAAAACCGTTTTAGGATTGGCAGAAAAAACGCAAAATCCTCGTTTTGCCTATGATGCTTACCGCCGATTGATTCAAATGTTTGGGCCGGTGGTTTTAGGTTTAGAAAAAAATGATTTTGAACAAATTTTAGAAAAAAAGAAAAAAGGCAGATTAGATTCAGATCTTTCTTTAGAAGATTTAAAAGAAATTATTAATCAATATAAAAAATTAATTAAAAGGAAAACTAAAAAACCATTTCCCCAAAACGTGGAAAAACAATTAATCATGGCCCGAAACGCAGTTTTTAAAAGTTGGGATACTCCGCGGGCAAAAAAATATCGGGAATTAAATAATATTCCTCATGATTTAGGGACCGCGGTTAATATTCAAAGTATGGTTTTTGGCAATTTAGGGCCTCAAAGTGCTACTGGAGTAGGGTTTACCCGTAATCCAGCTACTGGAGAAAATAAAATGTATGGCGAATATTTAATTAATGCTCAAGGAGAAGATGTAGTGGCTGGAATTCGTACCCCCCAACCTTTAAAAAATCTTAAAAGAGAAATGCCCCAAGTTTTCCAGGAATTAAAAAATTTAACTAAAAAGTTAGAAAAACACTATCAAGATTTACAAGATTTTGAATTTACAATAGAAAATAAAAAACTTTATCTTTTGCAAACTCGGACTGGAAAAAGAACTGCTTTAGCGGCAATAAAAATTGCTCAAGAAATGGTTAAAGAGGGATTAATTAAAAAAGAACAAGCAATTTTAAGGGTTAGTCCAGAACAAATTAATCAATTACTTCATCCAGTTTTTAATCCCAAGGAAAAACCACAACCCATTGCTCAAGGATTACCAGCTTCTCCTGGGGCTGGGGTAGGGCGAGTGGTTTTTAATTCCGCCCAAGCATTTCAAGAATCTAAAAAAGGTCCGGTGATTCTAGTTAGAAATGAAACTTGTCCAGATGATATTCAAGGAATGGACTTAGCCCAAGGAATTTTAACAGCGCGAGGAGGAATGACTAGTCACGCAGCCGTAGTGGCGCGGGGCATGGGCAAGTGTTGTGTTAGTGGCTGTGAAACAATTCAGGTTGATGAAAAAAAAGAAAAAATTAAAATTGGTAGTTTAATAATTAAAAAAGGAGATTGGCTTAGTCTAGATGGCAATAAAGGAGAAGTTTTTAAGGGAAAAATTAGTACCCAGGAACCGAAAATGGACCATTGTTTTTATGTTTTTATGTCTTGGGTAGACCAGTTTAAAAAAATCAAAGTAAGGGCTAACGCTGATAATCCTCGAGACGCACAAAAGGCACTTGATTTTGGAGCTCAAGGAATTGGGCTTTGCCGAACAGAACACATGTTTTTTGGTCCGGACCGATTACCTTTAATGCAAAAAATGATTTTAGCGGACAATGAACAAGCTCGTCAAAAAGCATTAAAAAAATTAATGCCTTTACAAAAAAAAGATTTTAAAGAGATATTTAAAGTAATGCAGGGTTGGCCAGTAACAATTAGAACTTTAGACCCTCCTTTACATGAATTTTTACCCCTTTCAAAGCAGGAAATTAAAAAATTATCCCAAAAAATTAAAATTCCAGAAGCAAAGATTGTTAAAAAAATTAAACAATTAGCAGAAGTAAATCCCATGCTGGGTCATCGTGGTTGCCGTTTAGGAATTACTTATCCAGAAATAACAGTGATGCAGGTAAGGGCTATTATTGGGGCGGCTTGCGAATTAGCCTCTAAAAAAATTAAAGTTATTCCAGAAATAATGATTCCCTTGGTAGGTCATTTAAATGAGTTTAAAAATCAAAAGGAATTAGTAGTAAAAACAGCAAAAAAAGTAATGCAAGAGAAAAAAATAAAAGTAAAATATACTATTGGAACAATGATAGAAATTCCCCGGGCTTGTTTAATTGCGGATGAAATCGCCCGAGAAGCAGAATTTTTTTCTTTTGGCACTAATGATTTAACTCAAATGGGAATGGGATTTTCCCGAGATGATGCGGGTCGGTTTATTAAAATATATTTAGAAAAAAATATTCTTGACCAAGACCCTTGGCAAATTTTAGACCAAAAAGGAATTGGAGGTTTAGTAAAAATAGGAATAAAAAAAGGAAGACAAACTAAGAAAAATTTAAAAATTGGCATTTGTGGAGAACATGGAGGAGAACCAGCTAGTGTTGAATTTTGTTATCAGCAAGGGATGAATTATGTTAGTTGTTCTCCTTACCGAGTTCCTGTGGCCAGGTTAGCTGCAGCCCAAGGGGCACTTAAATAATTTTTATTTAAAAACATGATTAAAAAGGGGATTAAGCCAGAAAAAAAACGATTTAAACTTAATTTAAAGGTAAAATTTATTACTCTTTTTCTATCGATTGCTTTAATTCCTTTAGTGGTGGCTGTTTATATTAGTTATGATAGTTCTCAAAGGGTTTTGCAGGAAAAATCAGCTCATTATCTTTATAGTATTTCAGATGACCGTCTTAATCAAATAGAAGATGTTTTTATAGAAAAAGAGAAAAATGCCCAGGCTTTAATTAAAATTCCTAGTGTAACCGAGGCCATTATTGAGCTTAATCAAATTTTTTCTCAACAAGGAACAAATTCCTTAGCTTATCAAAGAGCGGAAAATAATTTAAGACCCATTCTTACTTATTTTAAAGAGTCATCTAATTTTGATGATTTTTTTATTCTTTCTCCTGATAAAACTTTAATTTTTTCTGTAGAAGATAAGGAAATAGTTAATCAACAATTTTTAATTCCTCTTTTTCCCCAATTAGACGTTTTATTAGACAAATCTAAAAATGTCTTAGAGAGTCAAATTTCTGATTTTCAATATAATGAAGAAACAGGAGAATTAACTGCTTTTATCGTGGTGCCGGTAATAAATGAAACAAATTTTATTGGTTTCGCAGTTTTAAAAATAAATCATCAAGATATTTATCCTTTAGTGGAAAATTATATTGGTTTAGGGGAAACCGGAGAAACTGTGGTGGCTTTAAGAAAAAATGAACAAATTATTTTTATTACCCCTTTAAGAAATGATTTATCTGGAAAATTTAATAAAAAGATTAATCTTACTGAGGCTAAAGATTTAGCAATTTATCGGGCGGTTCAAAATGAAAGAGGTTGGGGAGTGGTTAAAGATTATCGTGGAGAAGAAGTTTTAGCGGCTTGGCGCTATCAGCCTAATTTAAAATGGGGGGTAGTGGTTAAAATGGATTTAGCTGAAGTTTTATTCATGGCCAATGAATTAAGAACCCGTCTTTTGATTGTGGGTTTAATGCTTTTAGGGATTATTATTTTAGTTACTTTGTTTATGGCCCATTCTATTGTTGACCCGATTAAAAAATTAACTAAAGTAACTAAGAAAATTTCTCAAGGAGATTTATCAGCCCGAGCAAAAATTAATTCCCGCGATGAAATAGAAGATTTGGCTGAATCTTTTAATAAAATGACTGACCAATTATTAAAAAGTCAAAAAGAGTTAACTAAACATTTAAATAAAATTGAGGAAAAAAACATAGAACTAGAAAAGGAAAAAAATAAGGCTTGGCAAGAAAAAGAAAAAATAGAATTTATTTTAGAAAGTATTGGAGACGGAGTTTTAGTGGTTAATCAAGAGAAAAAAATAGTTATTTTTAATCTTGAAGCAGAGTTGATTTCTGGTTTTAAAGAAGAAGAAATTATTAATCAACCTTATGATAAATTTTTAAAATTTAAAGCTAAAAAAAATCAGGAATCAATTGAAGATAATTTTATTTTAGAAGCGATTAAAACCGGTCAAATAAAAAATACGCGATTAAATACTGTTTTAAAACAAAAAAATAACCAAGAAATTCCAGTTTCTGGTCGCGCTGCTCCTTTAAAAAACAGACAAGGGCAAGTTATTGGCGGAGTGGTAATTATTAGGGATGTCACTCGGGAAAGAAAAATTGACCAAGCTAAAACCGAATTTGTTTCTTTAGCCTCACATCAATTAAGAACTCCTCTTTCAGCTATTAATTGGTATGCGGAAATGATTTTAGACGAAGACGTGGGAAAAATTAATCAAAAACAAAAAAAATATTTAAAATCTTTATACAAAGCCAATCAACGAATGATAAGTTTAGTTAATTCTTTATTAAATGTTTCCCGAATTGAATTAGGCACTTTTGTTATTGAACCAGAACCAGTTAATTTTGTTAAAGTTGCCGAAAGTATAGTTGAAGAATTAAAACATCAATTAGACGAAAGAGAAATAAAATTAAATAAAAAATACGATTCTGATTTACCCCTGGTTAAGGTAGATAAAAAGCTTTTAAGAATTATTCTCCAAAATTTATTATCTAACGCTATTAAATATACTCCAGAAAAGGGGAGCGTGAGTTTAGAAATAAAAAAACAAAGTCAAAATGTTTTAATTGTGGTTAAGGATACTGGTTTGGGTATTCCTAAAAAAGAACAATCTAAAATATTTACCAAGCTTTTTCGAGGAGAAAATGTAGTGGAAAAAGATACGGACGGAACAGGGCTGGGTCTTTATATTGTTAAAGAAGTGGTTGAACAATCTGGAGGAAAAATTTGGTTTAAATCAGAAGAAAATAAAGGGACTACTTTTTTTGTTTCCATTCCCTTAACCGGAATGAAGAAAAAAAAGGGAACCAAAATTTTAAATTCTTAATTAAAAAATAATTAATTTAATAATTTAATCTTATTTTACATTTATGAATAATCATCCTAAAAAAATACTTATTATTGAAGACCCCATACCATCCGCCTGATGGCGGAGCTACGGGGCGAGATAAAAAAATTAATAATTTAATCTTATTTTACATTTATGAATAATCATCCTAAAAAAATACTCATTGTTGAAGACCCCATACCATCCGCCTGATGGCGGAGCTACGGGGCGAGATAAAAAATTAATAATTTAATCTTATTTTACATTTATGAATAATCATCCTAAAAAAATACTTATTATTGAAGACGAAGAGGCTTTGCGTCAAGCCTTGGTTGATAAATTTAATCGGGAAGGATTTTCTGTTATTGAAGCCAAAGACGGAGAAGAGGGATTAGATTTAGCCATAAAAAATCACCCCGATATTATTTTATTAGACATTATTATGCCTAAAATAGATGGTTTGAGTATGCTCAAACAATTAAGAAGTGATGCTTGGGGTAAAGATGTTCCTATTTTAATCTTAACTAATCTTAATGATGCGGAATATGTTTCTCAGGCAGTAGAAAACGGAGTCTATGATTTTTTAGTTAAAAGTGATTGGCAATTAAGTACTTTGGTGGAAAAGGTAAAAGAAAAATTAAACCAATAATTAAACGGCATGTTAAAATTTTTTAAAAAAACAAGTTTGGGTTTAAATATTTCTGACGAAGCAATTGAGTTATTACAATTAAATTCAAATGAAAAAATAAAATTTTTTTCTCGAGTAGAATTAGAGCCCGGAATAGTAAAAAACGGTTTGATTCTGGAAAAGAAAAAATTAAGGGAAAAACTAAAAAAAGCTTTAACTCAAGTTAAAAATAAGAGAGTAGTTTTATGTTTACCCGAATCAAAATTTTTTCTTCATATTTTTAATATTCCTAGTAATTTTAAAGAAAAAAAAATAAAAAAAGAAATTAACTTTGAAGCAAGAAAAATAATTTCTTTAAATCCAGAAAAAATTTATTGGGATTATCAACTTATCCCCGGGTTTTTTAAAGAACAAACTAAACCTGTTTTTTACGTCGCTGTTTTTAAAAAAATAGTGGATGAATATTTAAATGTTTTAAAAGCGGTTGGATTAAGGCCAAGCGTCTTAGAAATAGAATCTTTGTCTTTGGGTCGGACCTTGTTAAGAGAATTTAATCCGCAAAATAGTGTTATTGTTGTTGACTTGGGGGCCAGAACAACTAATTTTATTATTTTTAACCAACATAAAAAATTATGTTGGTTTTCCTCTTTTCCTTTAGGGGGAAATCATTTTACTGAAGTTATCGCGGAAAAATTAAATATTTCTTTGGCCCAAGCGGAAAAATTAAAAAAAGAAGAAGGACTTAATGAAAAAGGAAAAATTAATGTTTTTTTAGCAGAACAATTAGAAAAAATAATAGAAGAATTAAAACAGATTATTCATTATAGTCAGCCTTTTATTGAAAAAGTTATTTTAACGGGTGGGTCAGCTCAAATGCCAGGTTTATTATCTTATTTTTCTTCAAAATTAAAAAAAGAAGTAGTTTTGGGTCAATCAACAATAGGAAAAAAAATAAAAGGGGATGATATTCCTGGACCAACTGTAATTGGATTAGCCTTAAGGGGAAAAGAAAAAAAATCAATTAAGGAAATAAATATTTTATCAGCTAAATTAAAAAGAAAATTTAAGAAAAAGAAATCAGGATTAAGTTGGCAAATTTTGGCTTATATTTTTTTCTTATTATCTTTGAGTTTTTTAATTTGGGTCATCTTTAATTATTCTCCGGAAAAACCTTATTTAGAAGAAATTATTCCGGAAACAGAAACAGAAACACCACCCCTAACAGAACCTGAACCTCAGCCCCAGCCTGAAGCTGGTCCGCCTTTGGCGGAAGAACCCGAGCCTGAACCAGAACCTGAACCAGAACCCGAGCCTGAACCAGAACCAGTTAAAGAAAATATTCAAATTCAGGTTTTAGAAGAAGTGGCTGTTTTAAATGTGCGCCAAGGACCAGGAACTGATTATGATATTATTAGTAAAATAAGAGGAGGAGAGACCTATAATTTTTTACAGGCTCAAGACCAATGGTATGAAATAGAATTAGAATCAGAACAAACAGGATGGGTGGCTGGTGATTATGCAAAAAAAATAATATTACCTGAGTAATAAATTAATCATGAAAGAATTAAAAGAAGGAATTATTGGAGTTTTTAAACCTCAAGGAATTTCTTCTTTTGATGTTATTAGAAGATTAAGAAAAATAACCGAGATAAAAAAAATTGGCCACGCTGGAACTTTAGACCCTTTAGCTACTGGTGTTTTAGTGGTTGGATTAGGAACAAAAGCTTGTCATAATTTAAGTAAAATCACAAATAAAGATAAAGAATATTTAGCAGAAATAAAATTAGGGGCTAGTAGTTCTACTGATGATGCAGAAGGAGAAATAAAAAAGCAACCTAATGTTTTAAAACCTGATTTAAAAGAAATTAAACAATGTTTAAACCAATTTTTAGGGAAAATAGAGCAAAAACCGCCTCTTTATAGCGCTATTAAACATCAAGGTCAACCAGCCTATAAATTGGCCCGTCAAGGCCAAACCGTGGTTTTAAAGCCCAGGTTAGTGGAATTAAAGCAATTAGAAATCAAAGCTTATCATTGGCCTTGTTTAAAATTAAGATTAATAACTGGTCCCGGATTTTATGTGCGCGCTTTGGCTCGGGATTTAGGAATTAAATTAAAAACCAAAGGTTATTTATCTTCTTTGGAAAGAACTAGGGTAGGGGATTTTAAAAAAGAATCTTGTTTTAAAATATAAAAATGAAAAAATTATCCATTATTATCCCGGCTTATAATGAAGAAAAAACAATTAAAGAAATTTTGGCAAAAGTTAAAAATTTATTGATTCCTGAAATAGAAAAAGAAATTATTGTGGTTGATGATGCCAGTACTGATAAAACCGGGTTGATTTTAAAAGAACAAAAAGGAATTAAATTTATTCTTCATCAAAAAAATTTAGGTAAAGGGGGAGCTTTTAAAACTGGTTTAAAACAAGCTCAAGGGGAAATAATTATTGTTCAAGATGCTGATTTGGAATATGACCCAGAGGATATTAAAAAATGTCTTGAGCCTATTTTAAAAGGAGAAGCAAAAGTGGTTTATGGTAGTCGGGAATTAGATAAAAAAAATAGAACCCGCAGTGGGTGGCTATTTTTTATCGGAGGAAAAACTGTTACTTGGTTTTGTAATTTACTTTATGGTTCTCATTTAACTGATGAACCCACTTGTTATAAATGTTTTAAAACAGAAATAATTAAGTCATTTGATATTGAAAATAATGATTTTGCCTGGGAACCAGAGATTACCGCGAAAATTTTAAAACAAGGTTTTAAAATAAAAGAAGTCCCGATTAAATATTTTCCTCGCAAACAAGGAAAAAAAATAAATTATCAGGACGGAATCAAAGCTTTAATTACGCTTTTAAAATATAAATTTATTGCCCCTAAAAAAATAAAAAACAAGATTAATAATATTTAATTTCCTGAGCTTTTTTAAAATATTCTTGCGCTTTTTCTATTTCTCCTTTGTTTTGATAAATATCAGCCAATAACTGATAAGAAAAAAAGAAATGAGGATTAAGGACCAAACTTTTTTCTAAATGATTAATGGCTTTTTCTGTTTGGTCTTTTTTTAAATATAAACGGGCTAAATTATAATGAGTTTGAGCGTATTGGTCTCCTAATTCAATTGCTTTTAAATAATGTTTTTCGGCTTGATTTAAATCATTATTTTCCACATAAGCCATCCCTAAATTATTATGAATTCTAGCTGTTCCAGAATGATATTGGAGAATATCATGATAAAAAGTAAAAGCATTGGTCCAAGCTTGATTTCTTTTCCAAGTTAAACCCATTAAAAGAGGAATAATAATAATTAAAATAATAATGAATTTTTTGGAAATTTTTTTTAACAAATCATTAATTAATCCGGCTAAACAAAGAAAAAACCCCAAAGAGGTAAAATAAAGCCAATGTTCCAGTAAAAAAGAATTTACCGGAATAATTCCGCTCATGGGTAAAAAAGCAATAAAAAACCAGGGAATACCAAAAACAAGATATAATTTATTTCTTTTTTTAGCTTGATAAACTATTATTCCTAAAATAATTAAAATAAAGAAAGAAATTAAAACCAAAGGAGAAACAAATGAAGTGAAAACAGGAAATTGTCTTTCCATGTGTAAATTAAGAGGAAAAAATAAAAAAGAATAATATTTTAATAAAGAAGCCAGAAAAGTAAAAATTCTAATAAATAAATTTTCAGTATAAATGTTAGTAGTTTGATAAAGATTTAAAGTATGACCGAAATTTAAAACAGTTAATCGAAGAGAAAAATAAGCCAAGGCAATAATAAAAAACCAAATTAAGGGAGCATAATTAAGAATTTTTTTTCTGTCCGGGCTAAAAATAATTTCATAGAGAAAAAATAATCCCGGGAGAATAATAATGGTTTCTTTAGACAAGAGTGCTAAAATAAAAGAGATTAAGGAAAAAATTAAAAAATAAGATTGTTTTTTTTCTCGAAAATTCAAATAAAAACAAAAAGAACTAAGGCCAAAAAAAACTGATAAGGGGTCAGCCGTCCCACTCATATAAGTGATGACTTCGGTGTGGATTGGGTGAATAATCCAAAGAAGAGAAGTTAAAAAAGCCAAATTTTCTTTTTTAAAGATTTTCTTTATTAAAATAAATATTAGAACTCCATTACCAAGATGCAAAAGAACATTAGCTAAAAGAAAAAGCCAAGGAGTGAGTCCGACTAAAGAATAAATAAAAGTATACAACAATAATTGTAAGGGTCGATAAAAATTATCTAAACGATTAGCTCCGGCCCCGCTAGGTAAAGAAAAAATCTGAGGAAGATGTTCCCAAGATTTAATAAACTGGTTTTCCTGAATTAAAAATTCATCATCCCACAGAAATTCATGGGAAAAAATATTACTATAAGAAATTAAACCCCCTAAGATAATAAGCAAAATTAAAATCAAGGTTTTTTTATTGGGTCTCATAATTTAATTTTACCACCTCTATTTAAAAAGAAAAGATTTTTTTAATAAGATTAATTCTTTTAAATAATTTTAATTTTTGTTATAATAATAATATAAATAAAAGCCAGTTTGTCTGGCCTTTTAAAAAATATATGCCGGTATCAGATTTATATCAAAAAGGGTTTAAAATAAAAAAAACCCGAAGAAAAATAGAAAAGAAGACTCTTTTTTTTGTGTTAGGGGTAATAATTCTTTTCATTTTTTTGATTATTGGTGGTCAAATTAAAAAATCAAATCAACCTGTATCTGAATTATCAGAACAAACAATAATTGAGGTAGAAGAGTCTCCTTGGGAAATAAAAGAGCATTTAATCCAATCAGGAGAAGTTTTTTCCAAGCTTAACACTGCTTTAGGGTTAAATAGCCAACAATTACAAGAAATATTAATAGCCACTAAAGATGTTTATGATTTAGCCCAAATAAAAGCCGGGCATAAAATAAAGTCTTTTTTTCTAAAAGAAAACGGACAATGGGAAAAAATAGAATATGAAATAGATAAAGATAATTTTTTAATTATTTCTCAATCTTCAGATAATTCTTTAAAAGCAGAAAAATTAGCCATTCCTTATCAAATTGAATTAGTGCGAGTCAGGGGAGAAGTAGAAGAAAATTTTTATCTTAGCGCCCAAAAAACAGGTTTAAAGGATAAAACCATTATGGAAGTGGCAGATATTTTTGCTTGGGATATTGATTTTGGGTTAGAAGTAAGAGGAGGCGACCAGTTTGAAATTTTATATGAAAAAAGAACTTTAGAAGGAGAAGAAGTAAACCCCGGTAAAATTTTAATAGCTCGTTATCAAAATCAAGGAAAAGATTTTTGGGGAATGTATTATCATGATTCAGAAGGAAGAATAGATTATTATGATTTAGAGGGAAAATGTTTAAGAAAGCAATTTTTAAAAGCGCCAATTAATTATCGTTATATTAGTTCTGGGTATAGTTTACATCGTTATCATCCAGTTTGGAATGTTTATACCCCTCATCAAGCCATTGATTATGCGGCCGCTTGTGGCACTCCGGTGGCGTCTTCAGGCGCAGGAACAGTTATTTTTGCGGGTTGGAAAAATAATGTTTACGGATATACTGTAGAAATTCGCCATGGCGGGGTTTATGAAACCAGGTATAGCCATTTATCTGCTTTTGCTCAAGGAATCAGATATGGAGTTAATATCAGACAAGGGCAAATTATTGGTTTTGTGGGCACCACTGGCACTTCCACTGGTTGTCATTTAGATTACGCCATGAAAAAATACGGCCAACATGTTAATCCTTTAACTCAGAATTTTGACCCAATTGAACCAATTAAAGAAGCTTATCGGGGCAATTTTGAGTGGCAAAAAGAAATTTATTTAAAGCTATTAAAAGAAAATTAAAATTAAAGCAAAAACTCTTGCTTTTATTTTAATTTTAAGTTAAAATTAGATTAATTAATCAGTTTAATATTATTTTTATGGAAGCCTATTGTGTTAAATGTAAAGCAAAAAGAGAAATGAAAGACGCTGAAGAAATTACCATGAAAGGAAAAGGTAATACTAAGCGTCGCGCCATGAGAGGAATTTGTCCGGTTTGTGGAACAAAAATGTTTCGCATTCTTGGTAACAAATAAAATTTTAGCCCTGTTAGAAAAAAAGAAATTCTTTTGTCCCCAGGACTTTTAAAAAAATGTCTTTTGTTTTTCTAATAGGGCTTAATTTTTTAAATTAATTTTTTACCTACCCTTAAAATTCAAAGAGCAAGGGAAATCTTTGGTGTTATATGACAACAAAAAAAATAGATAAAAAAACAAAGGAATCAAAACAAACTAAAAAAAACAATGGTTTAAAACAAAAAATAACCTTAAAAGTTCCCTTAATTTATCCTGAGCAAACTCTTCAAGAAGCTCAGGATATTCTTTTAAAAAAATTAAAAAACAAAGAAATAGAAACTATTAATTATTTTTATGTAATTGACCAAAATAAAAAATTAATAGGGCTTTTTTCTATTAAAGAATTATTTCTTTGTGATTTAAAAACCAAGGTTAAGGAAGTTATGAAAACTCAGTTAATAAAAGCTGACCCTCAAACAGACCAAGAACAAGTAGCTTATTTAGCCCTAAAAAATAATATTAAGGCCGTACCAATTGTTAATCAGGATAATGTTTTTTTAGGGATTCTTAC
The DNA here is from genome assembly GCA_002452615.1 of Patescibacteria group bacterium UBA6816. GTDB lineage: Bacteria > Patescibacteriota > Patescibacteriia > UBA2591 > UBA6264 > UBA6264. Next base: position 7,274 of record DKES01000017.1, on the reverse strand, counting down.
AAGTGACCAAATTTTAGATATTTTAGATAAAGAAACCAGTGAAGATTTATTACACTTAGCTGGTTTTTATGAACCAAGCCAGAGTTTTAGTTTAAAAAATAATTTATCTATTCCTATTTTAAAATCAATAAAAAATCGTTTACCCTGGTTAATTGTTGGTTTATTTGGAGGAATTTTAGCGGCGCGAATAATTAATTTATTTACTAATTCACTGGAAAAAAATTTAATTTTAGCCATGTTATTCCATTAATTATTTACATGGGAAATGCTGTCGGAGGACAAACTCAAGCCTTGTTTTTAAGGGATTTAGCCATCAGTAAAAAAATTCCTTTTAATAAATATTTTTTAAAACAGATTATTACTTGTTTTTTTATTGCCTGGTGTTGTAGTTTTTTGTTCTTTCTTTTAGCTCTTTTTGTTTGGACCACTGCTTATATTAGCTTTGTCTTAAGCTTATCTATGTTTGTGGCTATTCTTTTTTGCGTTTTATTTGCCCTAATTATTCCTTATTTTTTAAATAAATTTAAATTAGACCCGGCTTTAGGGAGTGGCCCCTTTACCACTATTATTCAAGATATTCTAAGTATTGTCATTTATTTCAGTTTGGCTTCTTGGTTATTATAATTTTTTTTATGGATAATAAAAAAATCGCGCAAATTCTTGGCCAAACCGCAGATATTTTAGAAATCAAAGAGGCTAATCCTTGGCGAATTAATGCTTATCGTCAAGCCAGTCATTATCTTGAAAATTTAGAACAGGATATTAATTTAATGGCCAAAGAAAATAAGTTAAAAACCTTGCCGGGAATCGGGACAGGCTTGGCTAATTATATTAAGGATTTAATTGCTAATAATGGCACTTGTCCTGAATTTGAAAAATTAAAAAAACAAGTTCCTTTAAGTCTTTTAAAATTATTAGAAATTGAGGGGCTGGGACCTAAAAAATTAAAAATTCTTTTTAAAAAATTTGAAATTACTTCTTTATACAAATTAGAAAAATTATTAAAAACAAAAAAACTTTATCAAGAAGAAAATTGGGGAGAAAAAAGCGTTCAGAATTTAATTGAGGCTGTTAATTCCTATAAATCCTTTCGCCACCGTTTTTTACTAGGAGAAATGGAACCTTTGGGTCGAGAAATTGTTCAAGAATTAAAAAAATCAAAATTAGTTAGTCAAATAGAAATTTGTGGGTCAATGCGCCGAGGAAAATCAACTATTGGTGATTTTGATATTTTAATTACCAGCTCACAACCCTTAAAAGTTATTAAACTTTTTACGACGCTTAAACAGGTATCAAAAGTTGTTAATCAAGGGAAAACAAAATCCCAAGTAGTTTTAAAGCAGGGGATTAAAGCTGATTTAAGGGTAGTAAAAAAATCAAGTTTTGGTGCCGCAGTTCATTATTTTACTGGTTCAAAAGCTCATAATATTAGTCTTAGAAAATTAGCCCAGAAAAAGAATTTAAGGATTAACGAATACGGGGTTTTTAAGAAAAAAGGCCAAACTCTGAAAAAAATAGGAGGAGAACGAGAAAAAGATGTTTTTAAAGCCGTGGATTTACCCTGGATTCCACCAGAAATAAGGGAAAACAAAGGAGAAATTATGGCCGGGTTAAAAAATCAATTACCCTGTTTAATAAAATTAAAAGACATTAAGGCTGATGCTCATTTACACACTAAATGGTCTGATGGGGAAAAAACTATTTTAGAGATGGCTCAAGCGGGAAAAAAATTAGGATATGAGTATGTTGCCATCACTGACCACGCCAGTCCCTTGGGAATGGTTCAGGGATTAACCCCTCAAAGAGTAGCTTCTTATTTAAGGGCTATTAAAAGGGCTAACCAAAAAGTAAAAGGGATTAAAATTTTAGCCGGAGTAGAGGTGGATATTATGAAAAATGGACGTCTTTATTTATCAGATTATCTTTTAAAAAAATTTGATTTAGTGTTGGCTGCGGTTCACAGTTCTCTAAAAATGGAGAAAAAAGCAATGACCAAAAGGCTTTGTCAGGCGATTAATAATCCCTGGGTTCATGTTTTAGCTCACCCCACCAACCGCTTGCTTAATAAACGAGAACCTTCTAAAATAGATTTAAGGGTTCTTTTTCAGCAAGCTAAAAAAACTAAAACTATTTTAGAATTAAATTCTTTTTGGCGTCGTGTAGATTTAAGTTCCCAACAAGCTCGTTGGGCAAAAGAACAAGGAATAAAAATGATTATTTCCACTGACGCCCATAATTCTAATAATTTAGAATTAATGAAATACGGGGTAATTAATGCTCGCCGGGGTTGGTTAGAGAAAAAAGACGTGGTTAATACTTTACCCTATGATAAATTTTTAAAAGCTTTAAAATAAATTTATGAAAGAAAATCTTAAAGAAAATTATAATAATGAGGGAAAATTTTCTCCAGAAGAAATTAAACTTTTTAATGACTTAGTGGAAAAATATAATTTAGAACAGAATTTAGAAGAGATTATTATTAAAAAAGGCTCTCGAGAAATCCATCTTTTAAAAAGAGAAAAAATGTTTATTCAGGGTCAAGGTTGGGTAAAAATAGAAGACCGAATTAAACAAATTTTAAACGAAGAATAATTTATGCCCAATAAATATAGTAAAACATTAGGTTCAAAAAGTTCTTCTTTAAGACGAAAAAAAATAAGCAAAAGGAACCTACAATCAAGAAATTTTAATCGGCGCAAAAAAACCCGACACTTAAAAATATTTTTATTATTAGTAGTGGTTTTTATTGTTTTGGGACTTTTAACTTATTTTTTATTATTTTCTAATCATTTTGATATTAAAAAAATACAAGTAAATAAATTAGTTGATTATAAATTAGTTGAAGAACAAGAGATTGTCCAAGAGGTTTATTCTTTAATGAATAAAAAAAGACTATTTTTGCCCACAAAAAACATTTTTGTTTTTAAAATTGCTTCTTTAGCTTCTGTTTTAGAACAAGATTCCCGGGTGGCTGAGTTTACTATAAATAAAAAATTTCCTAGACAATTAAATGTGACGATAAAAGAGTCATTGCCCATTGCCAGATTAATCAATTTTAATAATCATCAAAACTATTATCTGAATGAAAAGGGGGAGACTATTTATTTACCCCTTTCTCAAGATTTTACGACGACTGAAATACGTAGTAACAATCTTACTTTTACGACGCTTGAGCAAGAAGAACCCGAAGAACAAGAAATAGGCCCTAAATCTTTTGGAGAAGAGATAGAACAGGAAAAAGAAAAAATTGAATTAGATTCTTTGCCTTTATTTTATAACCAAACCGAGGTTAGTTTAGATAAGCCTGAATACATTAACTTTCGAAAAGATATTTTAGGCTTAATTAATAGCCCCGTTTTAGAACAAAGGCAAATTAAGGCAGAATTAATCAAAATTACTACTGATAAGAGCATTTTTGAGGCCGAAGTTGATCTTAATGAGGACTGGCTTATTTTTATTAATTCTGAGGCTGATTTTGATCTTCAAAAGAATAATTTAAACACGGTTTTAAATGAATTCTTAAAAAGAGATAATCTTGAATACATTGATTTAAAGTTTGGCCAAAGAATTTTTTATAAATTAAAAGAACAAAAAGAAAAACAATATTAATTAAATAAATAATAATAAATAATATAAAAGAGGCCTTTAAAGGGTCCCTTTTTGTTTTTTAACTTCCAAGCGACGTAAAATAGATATTGTGCGAATCTTGGTACTTATTTCCCCTCTATTATCACTACCTCTTATAACCTCAGGAAAATTTTTAAATTTTACCAAGAATTAATTTTTTCATTGGTTTTTGATTGATTTTGATAAAGAATATTTTGTTGTTCTATTTTATTCATCTCTGACCAAAGTCTTAAATATTCTTTCATAAACAAAGCTCCGGTTAAAAAAATAATTATCATGGCAACAATTAAAAAGACAAAAGACAAGATTGGGTCTAATTCTTTTTGCCACCATTTTTTTTGATTATTTTTTTTAGGAGGCATAGTTTATTATTTTTAATTATTATTGTTGTTCTTATGAGCAGAAAAAGCTCCGGCTAAAAGTAAAACTATCCCGGCGATCATAATTCCTCCAGCGACATATAACTCTTTTATAATTAAGGCGTGAGGAGAAAAGGCAAATTCTTCAAAAGGTTCTTGAGGAATAGTAAAATAATTAAAAAGAGCAATTGCTACCACAATAATACCAAGAATAAGCATTAAAGAACCAAGCCAAATTAATTGAGTGTGAGTTCCTCCCTCTCGAAGATAAATTTTAAATGATTTCATAAATTTAATTTTTAAAAATTAAATTAATAATATTTTAATTATAAAACTTTAATAATATTAAAGCAAGTAATCTTCTGGGTTAACTGGCAGACCATTTAATCTTACTTCAAAATGTAAATGAGGACCAGTTGAAAAACTCCCTGCTCCAGTGGTTCCAGGTAATCCCCCGCTTCGACCAATGATTGTTCCTCTTTTTACATATTCTCCTTCTTCCACTAAAATTTTACTGACGTGACCATAAAGAGTAGAAAAAGAATCATTGTGAATAATCATAATATAACTATAACCTAGACCAGCGTGCTTGGCCCGGGCTATGTATCCAGATGCGGCGGCGCGAATAGCTGTTCCTTGAGCCGCTCTTAAATCTAAACCAGAGTGTTCGCCAATCCAATTACGATAAGGATAATCCGGATCATGAAATTGAGAAGTAATTCCATTAAAAGGAACTGGCCAAGAAAAAACAATAATCCCCTCTTTTTCCATTAAATCTATTTTTTCTTCTTTTTCCTGGGCAATTTTTTTTCTAACCGTACTTTCTAATTCTATAATTTCATTTTCAATGGCTTGTTTTTCTCCGACCACTTCAGCTAAAAGACTTTGAAATTTCCACTCCGCTCCCCTGGTTTGGTTTAATAAGTTTTCTTGAACAAACTTTTCTGATTCAATTTTACTTTTTTTATTCTTTAGCTCTTCTTGTAAATTAATTGATTTTTGTAATTGAATTCTTAAATCTTTTTCTTGAATTTCCAAGCCCTCTTTAATTAAATCATATTTTTTTAAAAAATAGGCTAAATCCCCTTGTAAACTACTTAAAAAACGCAAATCAACTAAAACTTGGGAAATAGAATCATTAAGAAAGATTATTTCTAAATAATTTTTTTGTCCGGCTTGGTGGATTTTTCTTAAAACACTAGATAAATTTTCCTCTAAAGCATTGATTTCTTCTTTTTTTTGTAAAATTTTTAATTGAATATTTTTTATTAAAAGATTAACCGTATTAATTTCAGCTTCTTTTTCCATAATTTCTATTTCTCTTTGCGAAATTTGATTATTTAAAAGAGAAATTTCATTTTTTAAACTAAAAGCCTCATTTCTTTTAATGGCAATATTTTTTTCATAAACTTCTCTTTGTTTTTCTAATTCTAAAAGATAAGTTTGTTGGTCTTCTATTTGTTTTTGAATTTCTTTAATTTCTTCAGAATAATTTATGTCTAGAGAAAAAACTGGAAGAGTAATAAAAAATAAAAAAATAAAAGCAAAAAAGATTGGAAGAATAAAAGATAAATTAAACTTTTTATTTTTCATTTATTTTAATTTATTAATTGCTTGTTGGATTCTAGATAAAGTTTTTTCTCGTCCTAAAATTGCGGCAATTTCCTGAGGTGGAGGAGAATTTTTTCTCCCACTTAAACTGACTCTCCAAGGCCAAAAAACTTCTCCGCGATTTTCTTTTTTAGTAATTTTTTCCACTGATTTAAAAATATTAGAAGGGGTAAACCTTATCTTTTTTATCTTTGTTAAACAATTTTTAACTTGAGTTAAATTTTCTTTTACTTGAGCTAAAGACATTTTTTTCCAAATTAATAAATGAGGGTCGTAATCTAATTCATCTTGGAAAAAAAAGTCAGTTAAAAGACTAATCTCGCTTAATTTTTTTAATCTCTCTTGTTCTAGAACAATAATTTTTTTAATTTTTTTAAAGGAATAATCATTTTTTTTAATTAAACCGGCTTGAATTAAATAAGGAAGACAAAGACGAGTTAGTTTTTTTACTGATAATTGTCTTAGATAATAACCATTCATCCAATCTAATTTTTCTTTATTAAAAACTGCCCCAGCTTTTTGAACTTGGTCCAAAGAAAAAGATTTTTTTAATTCTTTCAAATTAAAAATTTCTTGATTATTATCTGGATTCCATCCCAAAAGAGTTAAAAAATTAATAAGAGCTGAAGGTAAATATCCTTGAGCTAAATAATCTTCTACGGCCACATCTCCTTGTCTTTTGGATAATTTAGAACGGTCTGGATTTAATAAAAGTGGCAAATGAGCAAAAAAAGGTGTAGGCCAACCAAAGGCGCGATAAACTAAAATATGTTTAGGAAGCGAAGGTAACCACTCCTCTCCTCTAATAACATGGGTAATGCCCATAAAATGGTCGTCAATGACATTGGCTAAATGATAAGTGGGCCAACCATCTGATTTTAATAAAATTTGGTCATCAATGGTTTTTAAATCAAATTTAACTTTTCCTCTAATTAAGTCTTTTAAAATAATTTCTCCTTTTAAAGGTACTTTTAAACGAATAACATAGGGTTTTCCTTTTTTAAAATTTTCTTTTATTTCTTGGTCGCTTAAAGAACGGCAAGTTCGGTTATAATGAGGGGCTTGTTTTTGGGAAATTTGGGTTTGTTTCATTTTTTCTAAATCTTGAGGAGAACAAAAACAATAATAAGCTTGACCTTGGTCAACTAATTTTTGGGCTAAACCGCGATAATTACCTATTTTTTGCGATTGAATAAAAGGTCCTTGGTCCCAGGGCAAATTAAATTGTTGCAGGGTTTTAATTAAGCTTTCTGTAGCCCCTTGAACATAACGCCGTCGGTCTGTATCTTCAATTCTTAAAATAATTTCTCCTTGATTTTGTTGGGCAAAAAGCCAATTGTATAAATAAGTGCGTAATCCCCCAATATGAAGATAACCAGTTGGACTAGGCGCAAAACGCACTTTAATTTTATTTTTTTTATTCATTTGTTCTAATATTTTAATGCCTGCTCTGTAGTGAACGCAAAGCGTTCTACTACCGAGGTTCACATGTTTTAGTTTGTGGGAACTACGAGGCGAGACCTCGTAGGTGATGTTTTAATGTTCTTTGGACAAGGTCGAACCTTGTCTATTTTTAAGTGGGAGGTATCTACGAGGCGAGACCTCGTAGGTGGAATATTGTTTGTGGGAACTACGAGGCGAGACCTCGTAGGTGGAGGCTGAGTCTCGAATTCAGGG
>DKES01000019.1 GCA_002452615.1 Patescibacteria group bacterium UBA6816 | reverse complement strand
GTACTTCCCAGGCGGGATGCTTAACACGTTAGTTTTTTTATTGCGACACTGAAAGGGTCGACACTTCCAATGTCCAGCATCCATCGTTTACGGCGTGGAATACCGGGGTATCTAATCCCGTTCTCTCCCCACGCTTTCGTGTCTCAGCGTCAGGTCTGTTCTAGCAAGCTGCCTTCGCTTTTGGTGTTCCCGCCGATATTAACGGATTTAACCCCTACACCGGCAGTTCCGCTTGCCTCTCCCAGCCTCTAGTTTAACAGTTTTCTTGGCACTCCCAATGTTAAGCAAAGGGCTTTAACCAAAAACTTATTAAACCGCCTACACACGCTTTACGCCCAGTAAATCCGGATAACGCTTGCCGCCTTCGTCTTACCGCAGCTGCTGGCACGAAGTTAGCGGCGGCTTATTCCTGGAGTACACTCAACCGAAGCTTGTTCCTCCAGAAAAGCAGTTTACACTCCGAAAAGATTCATCCTGCACGTGGCGTCGCTCCTTCAGCCTTTCGGCCATTGAGGAAGATCCTTGACTGCAGCCCCCCGTAGGAGATTGAGCAGTGTCTCAGTCTCAATGAGGCGGGCCATGCTCTCACACCCGCTACCCGTCATTGGCTTGGTAGGCCTTTACCCCACCAACAACCTGATAGGCCATAAGCTCCTCAGAAAGCGCAATTGCTTGCTTTAATCTTAAAACATAATTTTAAGATCACATAGGGAATTAATTCGTTTTTCAACGAGCTATGCCCTTCTTTCTGGCAGATTACTAATGTGTTACTCTCCCGTTTGCCACTATCCTACGCTCCGCGCTACGCACGGGGCTTCGGAATAGCAAGCTCCCCTGAATATTTGAGGACGCCTGCGGTTCCGTAGCTCCACACGCAGTGTGGAGCGAAGGACCGTTCGACTTGCATGCCTTAGACACGCCACCAGCGTTCATCCTGAGCCAGGATCAAACTCTCTTAAAAGAAATTTGTATCCTATAAGCTCAGAACACTAACTTAATAATATTCTGAACCATCCCGTCATCCGACGGGAGGCTCGGTCATCTGACCGAGCCGGATCAAACTCTCTTAAAAGTGAGAATTTGATCTGTAAATATAAATAAAAGAATAGACTAATTCTGTCTAATTGCCTTTAATAGGCTTTTTATTTTAAAAGAGCTTTAATTTTTATTTTTCCATTCTTTGATTTTCTGATGATTTCCAGAAAGCAAGATTGATGGTACTTTTATTTTCTTCATCTTACCAGAATTGTCTCTATATGTAAAGACTTCTGGTCGTGTATATTGAGGATATTCTTTTTTATTTTTAAAATTAAAAGTTTCTTCAGCTAATGATTCTTGTTTGATTACTCCGGGAATAAGGCGAGTAACTGAATCAATCAAGGCCATGGCTGGAACTTCTCCACCAGTTAAAATATAAGGGCCCAAAGAAATTTCTTCATCAACAAAATTTTTTATCCGCGCATCATATCCTTCATAGTGTCCACAAATAAGAATAATTCTTTTTTCTTTAGATAATTTTAGGGCTTGTTTTTGGGTAAATTGCTTTCCTTGCGGGGTTAATAAAATTATTTTAGGCAAAACTTTTCCTTTTTTTAAATAATTTAAAGCCTGATAAATTGGTTCTACTTTTAAAATCATTCCCGGACCACCACCATAAGGCCGGTCATCAACTGTTTTGTGTTTATCTTTGGTCCATTTCCTTAAATCATGAACTTTAATTTTAACCTGCTGATTTTCCTGAGCTCGTTTAATAATAGAAGTGTTAAAATAAGATTCAAAAATCTTAGGGAAAATTGTTAAAAGCTCAAATTGCATTCTTATTTTAAAATAGATGTAAAAACCGCCACCCGAAGATAGCGATTTTTACTACCCTTAAGGGTGAAATTTTATAATTTTAATTCGTCGTCAGCACTTGAGGTTGAACGAGGAGAAGATTTTCTAGAACCTTCTGGCTCTTCAATCTTAAGATTAACTCGGGCATTGTTTTTTAATCCAACAATGCGTAAAAGAGTTCTAATTGCTCGCGCCGTTGAACCTTGGCGACCAATAATCTGTCCCATATCTTCGGGATTAGTTGTCAAGGAAAGAAGTACTCCCATCTCGTCTACTTTTCTTTCTACTTTAACGTCTTCGGGATGACTAACTAAGGCGGTCACAATATTCTCTAAGAATTCCTGATCTTGATGTTTTTCTGCCATATACTTAAGCTAAATCTTATTATATGTATAATTGTCGTCCAGTCTTACGACCTTTTCTAAAATGAGAAAACAGTTCTCTTCTATTATACAAGACTGGCTCTTTTGAATCTTTATCTATAATAACAATTTTTTTTTATTTGTCAACCCCTGATTTTTCTTCTTCCAGCTTTGCTTCTTTGACTTCTGACTTTTCTTTTTTTTCTTCTGATTTTTCTTCTTTATCTTTCAGAGGAGACTCTTTTAATGGTTCTGTTTTTTTCTCTTCTGGTTGAGAAGATTTTTCTTCTTTTCCCTTCTCTTCTTCTTTTATTTTTTTTCTAGTAACTTTAACTTTTTCCCCTTTAATAATCCCTTGATTAATAATTAAATTTTGAACTGAACCACTAGGTTGAGCTCCTTGAGAAATCCAATATTTAATTCTCTCTTCTTTAAGAGAATTCTTTTTTGTTAAGGGGTTATAATAACCTAAATCCTCTAAAAAATCCCCGTGGGGGTCTTTAGATTTTTCTAAAACTATTAAACGAAAAAATGGTTGATTTTTTTTTCCTTTACGAGTAAGTATAATTTTTAACATAATAAATATTCTAAACAATTAAAAATAAAAAGCAAGGGTTTAAATCTTCTTTACCTTTTTAATTTCTTGATAAATTTCTAAAATATCTCCCTCTTCTATTTTAATCTTTCCTAAAAATTTTAAGCCAAATTCAACTCCTAATTTTACCTCTGAAACATCTTTTTTATTTACTTGTAATTGATTAGTTCGCCCCTCTCCTTTTAAAGAAGGGTCTTGACCAGCCGCTGCTGGAGTCCAAACCCTTAAAAGAGCATCTTTTATAATTTTTCCTTCAAGAACTCTAGCCCCAAGAATGGTTTCTCGACTTGATTTTTGAAAAACTTTTAAAACTTCCCCTCGACCAATTTTTTCTTCAAAAATTTCCGGGGGAAGAATTTTATTAATTTCTTCTCTAACCTCATCAGCTAAATTATAAATAACTTCATACTTATTTACTCTTAAGTCGGCCTCTTCTGCTAATTGACGGGCAGAATTAGTAATTCCAGTCCCAAAACTAATCAACCAACCATTAGAAGCCTTAGCTAATTCAAAGTCAGCTTCAGTTAAATTTCCCAAACCTTTTTTTAAAATGTTTATTTTTACCTCTGGATTTTTTAATTTATCAAGAATTTGAACAATGGCTTCCAAAGAGCCGTTAACGTCCGCCCTTAAAACAATATTAATGCTTTTTTCTTTTTGTTTTTTTTCTGAAGAAACATAGTTTATTGAAGACATTTCTGATTCTGAAGAAAAATCATTTTCTTTTATTTCTCTTTTAAATTTTTTACTTTCTTTCATTTCTCGAATTAAATCACCGGCTTGAGGCAACCCTTTAATGCCGAAAATTTGGACTGGCAAACTAGCAGTGGCTTCTTTAATTTCTTCTCCTTGTTGATTTTTAATAGTTCGTGCTCGACCAAAACTTTTTCCCACCACAACATCATCTCCCTTTTTTAGGGTTCCGTTATAAATAATGGCACTAATAACTGGGCCCACTCCTTTATCCAAATGAGCTTCAACTACTCCGCCAATTAACTCTCCTTGGGGATGATATTGTAAGCCTTGTTTTTCCATCTCCATAATCAAATTGATTGTTTCTAATAAATTATCAATCCCTTCTCCGGTTTGAGCTGACACTGGAACACAAATAATTTTACCGCCCCAATCCTCTGGAGTTAAATTAATTTCTGACAAATCTTTTTTTACCCTTTCTATATCAACTTCAGCTTTATCTATTTTATTAATGGCCACTAAAAAGGGGATATTTTGCTGTTGGATTATTTTAATCGATTCCATGGTTTGGGGTTGAACTCCGTCATCAGCCGCAATAACCAAAACAGCTAAATCAGCGATTTCTCCTCCTCGAGCCCGCATAGTCTTAAAAGCTTCATGGCCTGGTGTATCAATAAAGGTAATCAATTTATTTTTTTCTTTTACTTGATAAGCCCCAATGTGTTGAGTAATGCCTCCTTTTTCCTGGTCAACAATTTTACTTTTTCTAATTGTATCTAAAATAGAACTTTTGCCATGGTCAACGTGTCCCATCATCACCACTACTGGTGCTCTTAATTCTAAATTTTTCTGGCCTTCTTTTTCTCGAATTTCCTGAATTTTATCTTTTAAATAAATATTTTCTCCTGATTGTTCTTCGGCTCCTAATTGAGGCTTAAATCCTAAATTTTCAGCAATAATAGCTGAAATTTCATAATCTAAATTTTCATTAACACTGGCTAAAACTCCATTTTTTATTAATTCGTTCATTATTTTTTTTATTGGTAAATCTAATTTTTCCGCTAAACGATAAACCTGAATTAAGGGAGGCAGGATCACTTCTTTTTTCTCCTCTTCCTCTTCTTCTTGATTAACAGCCCGGGTCATTTTATCTTTAATCCGAGACAAAGCCTTTTCCTTTTCTTTTTTTGCTTGCCACAACTCTATGGCTTTTTCTGCCTGCTTATCTGGAATTTGAATCGCTCTTTGTCCAAGGTGAATACCTAAATTAGGCAACTCTTCTTTAAGTTCCTGAGGGGTAATTTTTAATTTTCTAGCTAGTTCAGTTATATTCATTTAAAAAATATTAAACAATTGATAAAATTTTAACTCGCCTTTCTTAAAAAGTCAATTTTTTTAATTAATTTCTTCCTCTTCTTCTAATTTTTTCTCTTCAGCAATTGTTTCTTCAGATTCTTCCTCTATCCCAACCCACCAAACTTCTGGCCAAGGACTGTAATGACTTTGCCAAATTTCTTCCCTTACAATTCCGTTAGGAAAAGTGATGGTATTTTTAAATTTGGCGTCGGCTCCTTTATGAGATGATTCAATTTTTTTTCTAGTGCCTGGGGGAATTTCTGTAGTTTCAATATATTGAGGTGGTCCTGGGTCAGTAATATTATAAATTTGGGGAGGACTAGTAACTACTTTTCTTCCGTCTGACGTCCCATAAAACCTAAAAATAAGGTCGTCTCTTTGAATTTCTGTTTGTAATAAAAGATGATGTCCGGTATCATTGACTAATCTTAAGTCTGGATGAGGAATATAAATAGTAGCATCAGTTCCGGCCGGTTCATAATAAACCACTCGATAAGAATGAGGGGCTCTTTCTGTAACGGGCAAACCAGCATTAATAGCTAAACGAAACATAGTGGTTCCAATTTGACATAAACCTCCTCCATATTCTGGAACAGTCCGATCTCCTTTAATAACTAATTCAGGCAAAAATCCTGTTTCTTTATTTATTTTACCAATAGCTTCTACTAAAGAAAACTCTTCGTCTGGCTTAATTAACAAACCATTTAATTTTTCTGCCCCAATTCTAATATTATGACGCCGATTAGAAGGGCTTCCGGAAAAATTTGAATCACCCACCCCCACTAATTCTTTTATTCCCAAACTGTCAAAGTCTTGAGGTAAAGGAGTGGGGTTAATTTTATCAACAATTAAATCTATTTCTTGCTGATTATTTAAAAGGGCTTGAGCTATTAGTTGACTGGTTTTTTCTTGATTTAAAATCAGCCCATCTGCGGCCACCTGAAATTCAACTGCTCTTCCATCTTCTATTTTCAATCGCGGCTCTACTGGTTCTAAATTTATTTCCAGGGCAATCTCTTGTAAAAATTGATGAATTTTTTCTCGATTAAAACCAAGATAAACTCTTCTGAGCCCTCCTTTTTGTAACTCAAACCAAGAAATTATTTTTTCAGCTGGTAATTCCCATTGATTATCTTTGTAAACAAGAGAATAAGGGGCAAGGGCTATTAATTCTTTAGCTTTTTTAAAAGCGTTTTCTGATTCAGAAAATTTAATTTCTGGTTCTTTTAAAATAACCGGGATAATAATTTCCTGATTTTTAAAATTTTTAAGATTAGTTTCTAATTCTTGAAGCGCGGTTTGATAATCTAAAATAAATCCAGCTTCTTCTGACGTTAAAACTAATTCTCCATTAACTACTGATATTTGAGTCTGTTGAGGCGGTTTTTCAATTTCAGAAAAAGTTTTCTTTAATGACTGAATCATTTCCTCTTTATCAATCTCCACTACTAATTCAACTTCTCGGTCTTGAAAAAAAGAAACTACCATATCTTTTATTCGTCCCCAAATTTTGTCCTGGCGTCCAATCTCAAAAGCATTTTTAATTGTTTTATTAACATCAAAAGAAACTAAACGACGACTTAAATCCGGGTCAGTTAAACCAATCAATTCTGATTTTAAAAGAATTTCTTTTTGTCCTAAATCAGTGCTAGCCTTAAAAAAAAATCCTTGTTTTTGCATTTTTTTTACTAAAATCTTTAACAAAGATTCTCCTTCTTCCCAGCTAAGCCCTTCTAATTTTAGTTCTGAAGAACAATAAACCCGTGGATAAAAAGATGAAGCATAAATTTTTTGCCAAGCAAAAAAATATCCTCCGATTAACAAAAGAATCATTGATAAATAAACCATGATTCTTGGTAAAGCCTTAGATTTTATCAAGGACTTTTTTGAGGCCATAAGTTTATTCTTTGATTTCTATTTGATCTTCTTTTTCTTCTGCCTTGGGCAAAGTAACAATTAAAAGACCATTTTTAAAGTTAGCCTTAACTTGTTCTGGTTTAATCGCCGCCGGAAGAATTAGGGTGCGGGAAAAGTTTCCCCAAAAACACTCTTGATAATAATATTCCCTGGAATTAATTTCTTTTTGTTTTTCTCTTTTTCCTCGAATAACAATTAAATCCGGTTCTACAGTGATATCAATATTTTCAGGTTTAACCCCGGCAATTGTTGACTCTATAATAATTGCTGAACCTTGGTCATAAACATCAACCATTAATTGCCCTTGTCCGGCTTGAGAAAGCCATTCTTCTGGCCAAGGCTTTTCTGTTTCTTGAATGGGCCAGGAAGTTTTTTTTCTTTTATTTTTTTGTTCTTGATTGTTTTTATAAATAACATTAACTTCTTGCCCCTCTTTGTTTAAAAGTTCTTCTTCAATTTTTAATATTTTTTTCCAAAAATTTTTCATATTTAATAATTTTTTTATTTATTTTCTTAAATATTGAGCCGCTTTTTCTGGACTTAAAGAATTAACCACTATTCCTGACCCCAATTCTAATCCTCCCCAAACAGACTGACGCGGTTGAATTTTTAAATAAAAATGTTGATTATTTTCTGAAATAACTTGATGTAAAAAGAAATTATAAGCTAAATTCATTTGTTCAATTTTTTCTAAAATTTTTTTCAAGGCCCGAGCAAAAGAAAGCGTTTCTTTTTTAGTTAAATTATTAATATTGTCCAAATGACGCCGCGGAAAAATCCAAGTCTCATAATGATAGGCTGAAGCATAAGGACAAAAAGCAACCACATTTTTATCAACATAAACTGAACGCGGACTTTTTTCTTCTTTTTTAAGAATATCACAATAAGGGCAATGCTGATATTCTCCTTGATATTTTTTCATGGCCTTAAACTCTTCTTCTAAATCAGGGGGTAAAATTTCTGAGGCAAAAATTTGACAATGGGAATGAGGCAAAGAAGCTCCAGCCTTTCCTCCTTCATTTTTAAAAATTAAAATATAATCAATTTTAGAAATTCGGCTTAAAATCTCGGTTCGATGTTTAAAAATATTTAAAAGATTAACAGTTTCCTTAAGATTTAATTCTGAAAGTTGTTTGTTATGTTCAGGAGATTCAATAATTACTTCATGTTGACCATAAGCACGAGGAGAATCCAAACTCACAATTGGATATTTATTTTTTATAGCCATGGCTGACCAAGGTTGTTTTTTAGATAAAGAAGGATAAACTTTTAAAATTAAATTTTTTTCTACTCCTGAAGGACAAAAAGGACAATTTACTTTTTTCTCTTTAGAAGATTTTTGAATTTGTTTTATCCCTTGTGGTCGTTGAGCTCTTTGAGGAGTAACAATTACATATTTTTTTAAAAAATAATCTTGCCGAATTTCTAATGACATTTTTTTAAATTAATTAATAAGCTTTCATGGTGGCCACTTCTACTCCTCCTTTAAAATGGCGAGAATAAGAATAAAATTGAGACAAGGGCTGACCTGAAGAATCAAAAATTTTTATCTCAGGTTCATAATTATTTCCTGGTCCAATAATAATTTCGACCTGATTATCCTGGTCAAAATCAGCCACAGCTATTTTATTACCGTAATAAAAATCTTTAGGATAAGTTAAAAATTGTAATTTTAACAATAAAAACTCAGAATCAAAAACTCGGACATAAGAAGAAGCTCCGGAAGAAACACTCACAATAATATCTCCTTGCCCATCACCATCCCCATCAACATCACCCACGGCTACTTCAACTCCACCGCGAAAATCTTTATTAAAAGCGAAAAAATGAAATTTTAAATTTCCTTGATAATCAAAAACTCGGACGTGGGGTCCTCCCCCTGGACCAGCACCAGTAATAATTTCATTTTTCCCATCCCCATCAACATCACCCACGGCTACTTTAACTCCACCGCGAAAATCTTCCCCATAGGCAAAAAAATGAGATTTTAAATTTCCTTGATAATCAAAAACTCGGACGTGGGGTCCTCCTCCTGGACCAGCACCAGTAATAATATCGGCCCGACCATCACCATCAACATCACCCACGGCTACTTCAACTCCACCGCGAAAATCTTCCCCATAGGCAAAAAATCCGGCTTGAGGCTGGCCCCAAAGGTCAAAGGCTCGGACGTGGGGACCTCCACCTGGACCAGCACCAGTAATAATTTCGTCCTGGCCATTACCATTGATATCTCCAGCTGCTACTTTAACTCCACCGCGAAAATCTTCCCCATAGGCAAAAAATCCTGAAACAGGCAAACCAACTGAATCAAAAATTCGTACATGTGGTCCTCCCCCTGGACCAGCACCAGTAATAATATAATGAGACTTGGAATTAGCTCCTAAATGAGCTCGAGCATAATCAACTGACTGATAAGCATTAATTCTTCCCCATCCTAAATGTCCGTTTAGTCCTGGATTTAATAAATCAACATTATCAGCCATGGCTAAAATAAAATCTTGGATTTGTTTATGACTAAAAAGAGGATTAACTGATTTGATTAAAGCAGCCAAACCAGAAACCAGAGGAGCGGCCAAAGAAGTCCCAGACCAATAACCCCCATAATATTCTTTAAAATCATAATGAGGGTTATAAACCAAAGGACCAAAAATTCTTGTTCCTGGAGCAGAAACATCAACACACCTAGAACCATAATCAGAAAAAAGAGCTTTTTGATCAAGATTGTTTACCGCCGCCACACCAAGAATAAAATTTTCATCATCTTCGTCTAGACAAATAGGATAATTAGGAGATTCATTTAAATTAACTGGGTCTTTTTCTGTTTCATTTCCTGCGGCGGCTACTACTACCACCCCCTTTTCCCAGGCTTTTTTTAAAGCTTGAAGTAAAAAATAACTTTTATCTGTACCCACAAAACTTAAATTAATAATATCAGCCCCATTATTTACAGCATAATTAACAGCTTGAATAACATGCTCAACACTTCCCGACCCTTCACTATTTAAAACCCGTAAAGGCATAATTTTAGTGTTCCAGGCCAAACCAGTTGTTCCTTCTGAATTATTGCCTACCGCCGCGGCAATTCCCGCAACCAAAGTTCCATGATGAATTCCTCCTTCATTATAATCTTCGTCAAATTTAGGACGAGGATTAGATGATTTTCTAATAAAATCCCAACCATTAATATCATCAATATATCCATTATTATCATTATCTATACCATCCCCAGAAGTTTCATAAACATTTTCCCAAATATTATTCTTTAAATCCGGGTGGTCAATATCCACTCCCGTATCTAAAATCGCAATAACCACGTCTTCGTCTCCCCCTTTAACTAAATCCCAAGCTTGTGGAGCTTTTATTTTTTCTAAATACCATTGTTGACTATAATAAGGGTCATCCGGAAGAAAAGAAATTTGGAATGAATAATTTGGCTCTATTCTTTCAAGGGCAAACGACTGGCTAAGAATTTCTGACCATTTTTTTAATGAAAATTGACAATCATTATTAATTTTATGAATCTTCTCTGAACCTTTAAATTGAACTAAAAATTCATCTGGAATTAATTCCTCTGAATCTTCTTGGGCTTTTAAATTAAGAGGAAATAAAAAAAGACTAATAAAAAAGAGAATAATAAAAAAACCAATAAATTTTTTGTTTGAAAATAATTTTATCATAATTATTTTTCACTCCCCACCAAAGGAACAAAAGAAAATCCGGCAAACCTTTTACTTTGATATGTTTTTTCCCCTGTTTTTTTAACTAAAACCATATCTTGTAAATCAAGGCCTTGAGGAATCACCATTTTTCCTTTTATTTTTAATTGTTTTAATAAGGGGGCTGGTATTCTCTGAGCTGCCGCCCCAACATGGATACAATCAAAAGGAGCTTCAGAAACAAGTCCTTTAGTTCCATTTCCTTGAATAAATTTTACTCTTTCTGATTTAATAAAATTATATTTTTTAACATTATTTTCTCCAAACTCTTTTAATTCTAAAATTCTCTCAACGGCAAAAACTTTTCCCTGAGGTCCAACAATTTCTGCCAACAAAGCCGCGGTCCATCCTGACCCCGACCCAATATCTAAAACTTTATCGCCCAAACAAGGAGAAAGAAGCTCTAACATAAAAGCGACGGTTAAGGGCTGAGAAATAGTTTGTCCGTGACCAATCGACAAGGGAATATCTTCTTGCCAACTATCTTTTAAAATAGGCAAAACAAAATCTTGCCTTTTTATTTTTTTAAAAGCCTTAATTATCTGCGGGCTTTTTAAATATCCTTGGTCAATTAAATGTTGAACTAGTTTCATAATAAATTACTGTTTCAATTTAAATTAAGGTTAAAGTACTCACTTGGTCATTATTTTTTTTCAACCTTATTAAACGCACCCCTTGAGTTGACCGGCCTAAAACAGAAATACTTTTTAAGGGTAGACGAATGGTTTGACCTAAACGAGAAATAATTAATAAATCTCCTTTAATAAAATCCGGGAGGTTATTTTGACTAATAATTCTAACTCCGACTATTTTGCCATTTTTAACGGTAATTTTAGCGGTTTTAATTCCTCGCCCCCCTCTTTTTTGTAAACGATAATCATTTAAAGGGGTCATTTTCCCAAATCCTTTTTCCGTGATAATTAATAATTTTGATGGCTCTTTTTCTTTTTTGTCTTTATCTTTGTAAATTACTTCCATCCCTACGACAAAATCTTGTTTTTTTAAATTAATTCCCCTTACTCCAGCAGCAGTTCTTCCCATGGGACGAAGGTCATTTTCTTTAAATTTTATAGCTTGTCCTTGAGAAGAAACGAGAATCACTTCTTCTTTTCCCGTGGTGGGACGAACCCATTTTAAAGCATCATCTGGTTTTAATTTAATGGCAATTAAACCAGACCTTCTTACTTTGGCCAAGGAAGCTAAATTAACTTTTTTAACTAAACCATTTTTAGTGGCCATAACTAAATACTGATAATCTTTTAAATCCGAAACTGGTAAAATTGCCGTAATTTTTTCTTGAGAACTTAATTCTAAAAAATTAACCAAAGCTTGCCCGCGAGCCGTTCTTTTTGTTTCTGGAACTTCATAGGCCTTTAATTGAAAAACTTTTCCGCCGGTGGTGAAAAAAAGTAAATTAGTATGAGTAGTGGTGGTAATTAAATGGTCTACCATATCTTCCTCTTTAATTTCTAAACCAGTCACTCCTCGACCTCCCCTTGATTGAGTTTTAAAGCTTTGAGGAGCTAATCTTTTTATATAGTTATCATGAGTAACAATAATAATTGTGGGGTCATTAGAAATTAAATCTTCTTCTTTAAATTTTTCAATCTCTTCGGCCACTACTTGGGTTTTTCTTTCGTCTCCATATTTTGTCTTTAAATCGCGCAATTCCTCTTTAATAATTTTTAGAATTAACTTAGGTTGGGATAAAATTTCTTTTAATTCTTTTTCTTTTTGTTTTTTTTCTTTAAGTTCATCTTTAATTTTTTGTCTTTCTAAATTAGCTAACTGATGTAATCTCATTTCTAAAATAGACTGGGCTTGAATTTCTGTTAAATGATATTTCTTTTCTAAATTATGTTTGGCCTCTTCGCGGTCTTTAGATTTTTTAATTAATTTAATAATCTCGTCAATATAATCTAAAGCAGTTTGCAACCCCTCTAAAATATGGATTCTCTCTTTGGTTTTTTTTAGATTATATTCTGTTTTCCTTTTAATCACCAACTTTCGATGTTCTAAATAATCTTCTAAAATCCCTTTTAAACCAAAAATTTTGGGTTGAATTCCTTGAGACAGGGCCACCATATTAACATAAAAGGTCTGTTGTAAATCAGTTAGTTTAAATAATTTGTTTAATACTTTTTTGGGATAAGACCCTTTTTTTAAATCAATTACCAGGCGCACTCCTTCTTTATCTGATTCGTCTCGAATATCCTTAATTCCTTCAATTTTTTTATTTTTAACCAAATCCGCGATTTTTTGTAATAAATTTATTTTATTAATCTGATAAGGAAGTTCATTGACAATAATCCGATGTTGGTTAGATTTTTGTTCCACAATTTCTGTTCTGGCTCTCATTAAAATTGCCCCTTTACCTGTTTTATAGACTTGTTTTATTTCTTCTTGGTTAAAAATAAGTCCACCCGTAGGAAAGTCAGGTCCTTTAATAAAATCTAAAAGATTTTCTGTTTCTGTTTGGGGATGGTCAATTAAATAAATAATAGCCTCGCAAACCTCATTTAAATTATGAGAAGGAATTTTTGTGGCCATGCCTACGGCAATTCCCATGGAACCATTAAGAATTAAAGAAGGAAGCTTTGAGGGTAAAACCACTGGTTCTTGTAAAACTCCGTCATAATTGGGGATAAAATCAACTGTTTCCTGGTCTAAGTCTGTTAACATTTCTTCAGCAATAGGAGATAAACGACATTCAGTATAACGCATTGCCGCGGGGTCATCCTCTAAAGAACCCCAATTTCCCTGGCCATCAATTAAAGGATAACGCAAAGAAAAATCCTGAGACATTCTGACCATGGAATAATAAACCGCCGCGTCTCCATGCGGATGGAATTTACCTAAAACCTCTCCAACGACAGTCGCGGATTTACGATATTTAGCTCCCGGCCTTAATCCCATTTCTGACATCGCATAAAGAATTCTTCGATGAACCGGCTTTAAGCCATCTCTAACATCAGGTAAAGCCCGGGCCACAATTACACTCATAGCATAATCTATNNACCATCCCTAACATCAGGCAACGCCCGAGCCACAATCACACTCATAGCATAATCTAAATAAGAACGGCTCATTTCTTGTTCTAAATCCGCCATTTCTATTTTTTCTGGAAGTAATTTTTTAGGTTTATCTTCTGAAGATTTTTTTTGAGATTTATTGTTCTTCGTCATAATCTAAAATTTTATCCTTTAATTGATTAAATTCTTCCTTAATCAGAGAAGAATTATCAATTTCTTCTGTTTCTAAAGATTTAGTTTGTTTTTTAAAGTCTTGCCAAACATTTTTTATTTCCTGATGAGTTTGTTCTAAAATATAAAAAATTCCATCTTTAATTTCTTGTTCTTTTAAATTATCTTTTAAGTTAAAAGACCAAAGAATAAAAATAAAAATTAAAAGAACAATCACCACCGGAGTAATAAAATTTGTTTTCATAATTTTTATTTAGAATTAAGAAGTAGCTATTTCTAAAATAATTACTCTAGTTTCCTCTTTTAATAAATCTTTTTCTTTTAAAGATAGGGTCTTCACTTTTTCAGGATTTTTAGCCCCAAACTCTTTTAGAAATCCGTCTAAAGAATCAAGTTTTTCTTTTATTCCCGGCAAATGATAGCAACAAGGAACCACAATTTTAGGCTCAATCTCATTAACAACCTCCACGGCCTGACTTTTATTTAAAACCTTGTTTCCTCCCACCGGAACAAACAAAACATCAATGCCGTCTAAACCTTCTAGTTCTTGGCTATTTAAAGGTTGATTAATTTCACCTAAAAGTCCGTATTTAATTTTTTCTATTTCTATTTGATAAATAATATTTTTATTATTTTTTCTTTTATACTCGGTGGCATAAATAAAAATTCCCCGCACCTCATATTCTCCGGGATGATAAATTAAAAAACTTTCCGGGGCATCTTTTTTAGCCGAATCTTTATCTTCGGGATTAGTTAAAAGTAAAAGAGTTGACTGAAAATTAGGACCTCTTAATCCTTGTTTTCTTGGACGATGAGGGTCAATTAAAACAACTTCTTCTTTATTTTGAATTTTAAAACAAGATTGTCCGTACCAATTAATTTTCATTTTATTGATTTAATAATTTTTTATATAATTTTAAATAATTTTCCGCGGAATTTTTCCAAGAAAAATCTTTTTGCATAGCATTTTCTTGAATTTTTTTCCATTGTTTTTTATGGTCATAAAAACAAAGAGCCCTTTTAATGGTTTGAGTAAATTTTTCTGGCGAAAATCCATCAAAAACAAATCCGGTTCCTTTTATTTTTTTCTTTAGACCAAATAATTTTTTTTCTTCTCTAATATTTTCAACAGTGTTAACTAACCCTCCAGTAGCCCGAGCAATCGGGATATTCCCATAACGCATGGCGATTAATTGAGACAGCCCGCAAGGTTCAAATTTTGAAGGCATTAAAAACATGTCTCCTCCGGCATAAATTTGTTGAGCCAATTTAGAATCAAACTTAATCAGCGCTTTAACTTTTTCAGGATATCTTTCAGAAAGACCTTTTAACATTTTTTCATGTTTTCTTTCTCCGGTTCCTAAAAAAATAAATTGAATATTTTTTGTTATTAAATTTTCTGTCGCCTGACAAATTAAATCCACTCCCTTTTGCACATCTAAACGGCTAACCATGGTCAATAAAGGAATTTCTGAATCTGGTTTTAATTTTAAACTTTTCTGTAAAAAAATTTTATTTTCATTTTTTAAGAAAATATCTTTAAAAGAATAATTTTGAACAATATTTTTATCTGTTTGGGGATTAAAAGTTTTTATATCAATTCCATTTAAAATCCCGTGGATGTCTTTTTCTCTTTTTTTTATTACTTTTTCCAGTCCTCGTGCATAATATTTTTTAGTCTTTATTTCTTGGGCATAATTAGGACTAACCACGCTAATTAAATCTGCATTTAAAATAGCTTGCTGTAAAACATTAAAATTTTCTCCGTAAGGACCTGTTTTTTTATATTTTAAACTAGGGTAGTCTTGTTCAGATAGTCCTAAAAATTTTAAAGTTGAGTCATAATTCCATTGTCCTTGAATTAAAAGGTTATGAATGGTAAAAAAAGATTTAATGTTTAATTTTTTCTTTTTAATTAATAAAGGAAGAATTCCTGCTTGCCAATCATGACAATGAACAATCTCTGGTTGCCAAGAAAAATTTTCCAAAAACCCCATGACTGCTTGGTTGAAAAACAAAAATCTTTTTAAATGAGCAAAATCTTTGACATCTAAATAAATATCTTTGGCGCTTAAATATTCTGGGTGAGAAATTAAATAAAGTTTTATTTTTTCTGAACCACTTAAAAACTGAGTTTCCCAAACGACGACTTCTTCTTCTTCTTGGTCAGCCCAGACTTTAAAAGAAGTTAATTGAGTTAAAGAACCTTTTAATTTCTCTTTTAAAGGTTGATAAAAGGGGATAATAATTCTCACCTCTGCCCCTAATTCTTTTATTCTTTTGGACAAAGAACCAACTACATCGGCAATTCCCCCTACTTTTAAAATCGGGTCAACTTCTGAGGCAACAAACAATATTTTCATCATATTTATATTTTTTAAATCAGCCGGTCTTTGCCGACAATAAGATTAATTCTCTTTTTATCTAACTCAATCACACTTGATTCCTTTATTTTAATAATTCTATCTTGATCTGCTTTAATAGAAACTTCTTGGCCTGATTTTTTAGGTTTTATTTTTAATTTTTGAACATAAAAAAGACTATCTTTTTTTTCTTTTTGTCCAAAAATCCACCACTTTTTTTCTGAACGACCCATTAAAACTTCTAAATAATCATCACGCGGATTACTTGCTTTTTTAATAGAATCTATTTCTGATTTTTTTTGAAATTGAAGAAAATCTAAATTAATAACCTTAATAGTCTTAATTCTTTTGGGAATAATTCTATATTGATTATCAACAGTTAAGGTAAACTTATTGGCTTCAAACTCTAAAGATGAAAAAAAATTCTCGTTGTTTATTTTTCCTAAACTAATTTTTTGAATTAAGCGAGAAGAAATAACATCCCCGGCATATTCATTAATAGGAATACCTAATAAGTCGGCTATAGTTGAATTTGACTCAATCGGAATAAAACCCAAAACCGCCTCTGTTCCTGCCATAGACAGACTAGCCTCACAAAAAGTTTTATCTTTTCCAAAAATAACAATAGTGGGAGCTTCTTTTTGTAAAATTCTTTCAATAATTTCTTTAACGCTTCTTAAAATAGTTAGCGAATATTTTTTTCCGGCAATATCTAAACTAGCCAATCTTGTTTCTATTTTAGAAACAACTTTAGCTTGTTTTTTTTCGGTTAAACAAGAATCATAAATATAAAAATACATAAAAAACTTTTATGGTCACCAAAGAAAAACCAAAATTTTCTCTCTTCATTTTTTAGTTAATGGCTTTTAAATAATAAAAAACAATTTATTCTAAAACCTCTTCCTCTTCAATCTCTTTGGATTTATTTTTTTTGTCCTTAAAGCCGCCCTCTCCAACTTTACATCGTCCGTTTAAAGTTGCTCCTTCGTTAATGGCCAAAACTCGACAATTAATATCTCCCAAAACTCTGGCGGTGGCGGACAATTCTACTTTTTCTTCCACACTCATGTTTCCTTTTATTTCTCCGGAAATTGTTGCGTTTTTAGCTTTAACATTAGCTTCTACTCTTCCTTTCTCTTGAACAGACAAATCGTTTTCCGTGGCCAAAGAACCAGTTAGTTCTCCTTTAATAACCACGTTTCCGAAAGCATTAAAAATTCCATCGACTTTAACTCCTTCACCAATAATTGTTTCGGCTTCTTCAGGCCTAAATTTTGTTTCTTTTCCTAACATAATTAAAAAATTAAAAATGATTATTAATAAAATAACTATATTAAAGTATAACAAATTTAGAAAACCGGTCAATTATCATTAATTCTTAATTTTAAAAAGATTGACAAAAGGGCTTTAAAAAAGATAAAATAAAAACATGGAACAAGAAATAAAAACAAATCTCTTAAAAAAAGATTTGAAAAAAACTTTTATTTGTGTAATTTTAGTAATCATTATTTTATTGTTGATTTATTTTTTAAATCTTAAAACACAATTTTTAAATCAGATTACTAATTTTATTATTCAATAACCCCTCGTAGCTCAATGGATAGAGCACAGGTTTCCTAAACCTGGGACACAGGTTCAACTCCTGTCGAGGGGACCATTGAATTTACTTATCCCTTGAAAAATAAAAAAGGGGCTCATAGCCCCTCACTTGGGTCAAAATAAAATTTGTTTATATAATTATTTTTTAAAAGATTTTAAGTTCAGCCAAGTGAAGGGGCTCATAGGTAAGTGGTATACCGGCGCATTCGCATTGCGCAGTCCCGAGTTCGATTCTCGGTGAGTCCACCAAATAAATTTCTAATAAAATAAATCTTGAGGAGAAG
The DNA here is from genome assembly GCA_002452615.1 of Patescibacteria group bacterium UBA6816. Classification (GTDB taxonomy): domain Bacteria; phylum Patescibacteriota; class Patescibacteriia; order UBA2591; family UBA6264; genus UBA6264. The sequence goes on along the minus strand of DKES01000019.1, from coordinate 15,594 downwards.
GCAGTTCGATTCTGTCCAGGTCCACCATTTCAAATTTGCCAAAGAAGGTATTATCCTTGTCCCACCCGCATGCGGGTAACGACAAGAAACTCCCACAAAAATTTTTAATATATAATTCTTTTAACTCCGCTAGAACTGCTAAAATTATTTTTCATTTACTATTTCACCTATTTTTGCAGGTGCTCTTCGGAAAATTTTTTCCACTAAACTATAAATAACAGGAATTACGACCAGCGTTAGTGCAGTGGAAACCAGCAATCCGCCAATCACAGCAATGGCCATTGGCCTCATCATCTCCGACCCTTCTTGTGTTGCCAAAGCCATAGGCAACATTCCAAACATTGTGGTTAAAGAAGTAATTAAAATCGGACGAAGACGCGTGGTACCGCCTTCAATTAAAGCGCTAATCATATCCATTCCTTTCTTACGTAATTGATTAACATAATCAATTAAAACAATAGCATTGTTTACTATGATGCCAGCCAGCATTATTACTCCCATAAACGAAGGCAGAGACAAAGTCTGGCCAGTAATAAACAGCGCCAGTCCTATACCGATAAAAGCCAGAGGTATTTCAAACATTACAATGAAAGGATAAATCAATGATTCAAATTGCGATGCCATTACCATGTAGACCAACAGAATTCCTAAGATTAAAGCCCCTGTTAATGTCGCAAAAGTATCCTGCATTTGTTTATATGCGCCGCCGTATTCTATAAAATAACCAGCAGGCAGCTTTTCATCAGCCAGTCTGTTTTTTATATCTTTAACCACACTGCCGACATCTCTATCAAGAATATTAGCTGTAACCGCAACAACTCTTAGTTGATCTTCTCGGTCAATCTTTATAAGCCCTTCGCCTTTGGAAATCGTGGCAATTTGTTTTAAAGGAATTTGCTGTCCTAAAGGAGTGATGATAGTTAAATTTTCCACCTTTTTAATATCGTCGCGATAAACTTCATCATAGCGAACTCTAATATCTGTTTCTTCTCCACCCTGTCTTAATTGAATGGCAACGACTCCCTGCATAGAGTTTTTAACAACAGAGCCGACTTGGCCAACGGTTAAACCAAAATGCGAAGCTCTTTCGCGGTCAATTTTAATAATCAGTTCTGGCTTGCCTTGACTCAAAGTAGTATCCGCATCACGCACCCCCTCAATATCTGAAATCTTTTGGACAATATCATCAGAAACATCCTTTAATATATTTAGATCCTTTCCAAAGATTTTAATCTCAACTGATGCGCCGCCGCCCATTAACATACCCGCCATATCCATAGGAGCAACCTCCAATTCTCTAATTGGCGGCGTATTCTTTCTAATTATTTCTTCAATGCGAGAATTAGACAGCGCCCTATCTCCTTTGTCTTTAAGCCGAATAAGTATCATAGCTTCGTTAATTCCACCGCCAAAACCCATTGAACCCCCATTGGCCGCTGCTTCGCTTTGGCCGACAAAGCTGGTAGTGCTCATTACACTATCACTGGTTTTATTCAAAATAATATCCTCCACCTGCTCTACTGCTTTATTAGTTTCTTCAAGCGATGAACCAACTGGCATTTTAACTTGCATAATAATCATGCTTTGATCACTAACTGGCATAAATTCCGTGCCAATGAAAGGAATTAAGGCAATAGTCATTAACAATAGTCCAAGAGTAATTATTATTGTTTTTAAACGATTATTTAACGCCCAGCGCAAAAGTTTTTCGTAGGCATTTTTAATCTTGTTAAATCTATTTTCTCCAGACGCTACCTTATAATTCTCAAGTTCTTTTCTTTTCTTAAAAATTTTAGAAGCGACCATTGGCACTAAAGTCAGAGCAATAAACAAAGAACACGTCAGAGCAAAAATAATAGTCAGCGACAAACCTCTTGCTAACTGCCCTGTAATACCTGTTCCTAAAGACATCGGCACAAACATGACAACGGTAGTTAAAGTAGCAGCTGTAATTGCCATGCCAACTTCATTGGCCCCGATTATTGCTGATTTTTGTCTTTTGCCGGTTTTTTCTAAATGACGATAAATATTTTCAATAACCACAACAGCGTTATCAACCAACATTCCGACACCTAAAGCCAGACCGCCTAAAGTCATCAGGTTTAAAGTATAGCCAGCGATATAAAGGGGGATAAAAGTGGCAATTAGCGATAAAGGAATAGCTAAACAAATAGCTAAGGTTGGCCGCCAGTTTCTTAAAAACAGAAATATTAAAAGGACAGCCAATAAACTGCCGACAACCCCGCTTTGTGTCGCGGAATTGGTTGAAGTTTTAACCATTTTACTCTGATCCATCACAAGAACAAAACTCACGTCAGACGGCAAATATTCTTGTAATCTTGGCAACTCCGCTTTAATGGCATCGGCGGTTTGAGAAGTATTGGCTCCGGACTGCTTATTCACCATCATCAAGATGCCGTCTTCCTTGTTGGTTCGAGAATAACTTCTTAATTCTTGATGAGAATCAATAACTTCAGCTATATCTTTTAGATAGATTGGAGCGTTATTTTTAATGTTAAGAACTGTATTTCTTATTTCTTCTAAATTTTCATATTCTCCGATTGTCCGCAAAGGAAATTCCTGCCCCCCTTCTTCTATAAATCCGCCCGATAAATTAATATTTTCGCCTCGCAAAGTTTGGACAATCTGCGCTTGTGTTAATCCGTAAGCATCCAACTGTGGTTTATTTAGTTTAATCAGAATTTCTCTTTTTTGTCCGCCCAGTAATTCAACTGACGCCACACCGTCCAATCTTTCAATCTTATCTTTAATATTGTCTTCTAATATTTTTTTAAGTTCTAAAGAGCTTAAATTTTCCGAAGTAACGCCATAACCCATTACAGGCATTGCTCCAACGTCCATTTTAATTACCAACGGCTTATTAGCATCCGCTGGAAGATAATTTTCTATTAAACTAATTTTATCTCTTACGTCTTGGGCGGCGAAATTCACATTAGTGCCGCTGTTAAATTCAATCATTACCGCCGATAATCCTTCTTGAGAAGAAGACTTGATTGATTTAACGTCTTTAACAGTAGCGACAGCGTCTTCAATTGGTTTAGTAATCACATCTTCAATATCTTCAGAAGTCACTCCAGTATAAGAAGTGATTACTGAGACAACAGGGAATTCAATATCAGGCAGCATGTCCAGCCCCAGACGCGGGAATGATATAAAACCAAATACAACAATGATCAAAACAATCATTGAGATGGTTACTGGTTTGTTAACTGAAAATTTCGGTAAACTCATAATATACTCACTAAGTCTCCATTATTTAAGTCATAATTTCCTTCAATAACAACCTCATCGCCCTCAATTAATCCTTCAATAACTTTTAACTCGCTGTCACTAATAACTTCTGTTTTGACGCTTTTGATTTCAACAACAGAATTTTTAACTGTATATACTTTTTCAATGCCATTTTCAATAAATACTGATGTTTTTGGAATCACTAAAACATTTTCTTGTTTCTTGGTTATTATTCTTATCTCGGCTAACATGCCTGCCTTAATCTTTCCGCCCTCATTACCTAATTGAATTTTAACAGGAAATTTTTTGCTTATTGGATCAGCCACGAAACCGACATAATAAATCTTTCCAAGGAATTCTTCATTAGGATAAGCCGCCAAGCTCACCTGGACTTCTTGGCCAACCAATACTTTGCCAATATCAAATTCAGTTAGAAACAATTCAATTTCTATGCCCTTAGTATTGACAATATTGACCACTGGACTGCCGGCCACAGCCATTTCTCCCGCTTCAATAAACTTTTTGCTGATTATGCCGGAAATAGGCGCGGTGATGGTGGTATTGCCTAACTGCGCTTGTACAGAATCTAATTGGCCTTGAGCAACGGCAATTTGAAGTTCTGCTTTCTTTTTAATGCTGGCTAAATTTGCCTCTGCTGATTCAAGTTGTTTTTTAGCGCTGTCATAAGCCGATTGAGCCGCATCATTTCCTGTATTTTTTCCTAATTTAGCATTAGTTATTACTTGCTGGACATTAGACAAAGCATTAAGAGATGCTTCAATACCTGCTCGAGATGTATCTACCGCAGTTTTTTCTGAAGCTAAAACATTATATTTCCAATCTAAGGTAGCTCTTATTTCAGTTAATAAATCTCTTATAGCCTGCATGGCCGGCACGATATCAATCAATATCCTGTCAATTTTCTCTTGAGAAAAATCCGCCGCTGCCTCTTCAATCTGCCCCTTAACTCCGCCATTCAAAGGAATGATAAATTGTGAAATCCACCTGCCGGCATTTGATTCGCCTAAAAGTAGCCAAACCGCCCTTGATTTTTTGTCGGCAATGCGCAGATCTTCCTGATCGTTACCAAAGAAATATTTATATTGAAGATCGGTCGCTGTAACTATAGCATTAGTCCCTGTTAGAACCGCATTACGAGAGGTATTAAAAGCACTAGTATAGGCATCGTCAATCATTTGTTCGTTATTTGTGCTGACATTATTCAAAGATTTCTCTGCATTTGCCAGAGCTGTTTTTGCCGCTCCTACTGCAACCTCGGCCGCCCTTATGTCTTGATCTATAGAGGCACGGGTGTTAATTAAGTTAGTTTGCGCGTTATTATAAGCCACTCTCAGGATTTGATCTTGTTCCAGTTGAATAATAGCTTGTCCCGCATTAACCCAGTCTCCCTCTTTAAAGTAAATATCAACAACCCGACCTGTCATTTTAGAACTGACTTTGGCTTCATTTTGTGGTTTAGTCACAGCAGAGACAGAAATATTCTGAATAATGTTTTCTGGAGATATTTTCCTAATCTGAACATTGACTGTTTTTTCAGCAGACACGGCGTCATCAGGAGCACCGCCCAATATGTTAGCCTGTGAAAAATTACCACCGTTTCCCGTAAATAATAAACGAGCTGCAATAACTAAACCGGCAATCAAAACGACGCTGAATAAGATTCTTCGATAAATTTTATTTTTAATTAGATTTGTCATAGATTTTTGAAAGTTTCTCTAAAATTTTAATAAGACTTTCTTGCTCTTTTGTGCTAAGCTTTATTAAAATTTTTCGCATACGACTATTAATTTTATTAAGTCCTTCGTTGAGGTTTTTTCGGCCTTTTGAAGTAATAGAAAGATGAGTAACTCGCCTGTCATTTTTATCAACAACTCTTTTAAGCATCTTTGTTTTGACAAGAGGATTAATAAGAGAAGTTGCGGAAGACGGAGTAATGTAAAAATGATCAGCCACTCCTTTCATGGACGGATTTTCCTTTTCTGCTACATAACGCAAAGTTTCCAAACGCAGAACAGAAAAGGGGTCTGGGTGGTCTTTTTTTCCTTTTGACTGCTCGTGGATTAAACGGCTGGTGTTGAAAATAAGCGGAATCATGCGATTTATTGTTTTGTTGTTATTATTCATATTTTAATTGGTTAGACTGTTAAATTATTAGATATTCTAAGTATATACCATGTCAAAATACTTGTCAAGTAAAATAATATCAAGGCAAAACATATCAAGGCAAAACATATACAAATTTGAGGATGTGTGCTAAATTGATAATTGAATACAGGCATTAATTTTCGAGCCCTTACCGTTCATCAATTTTAGGCGGCGGGCCAGTTTCACTGGCACGAAATTCGGCGGAGGCGGAAAGCGAGGGCGGGCAAAAATTCCTTCCCCCCAACCCCCTTCTTTTTTGCCCGCCCGAGCGTTCCGTTTTGGTTCTGCCGCACTTCGCGTGGCAATCAGTCGGGATTTCGTTCAAAATGGGTTCTGACTTTTTCAAACAAACACCATTTTTTTAAATTATTCTTTTAATTTTAATGCGCTTAATAAGATTTTTAAGAAAAATACAAAGGCGTTTTATTCACTATTCTCCGTCTGTGAAAATTTTTATTTCTCGAAAAAAAATAAAACATAATTTACAAAAATATCAAAAAAAATATCCTCAAAAATTATTTGCTCCGGTTTTAAAAAGCAATGCTTATGGCCACGGCTTAATCCCTGTTGCTCAAATTCTAGACCAAGAAAAAATCGCCTTTTTTGTTCTTGATTCCCTATACGAAGCCATTATTCTGCGCAAAAATGGCATTAAATCAAAAATTTTAATTATTGGCTATACTCTTTTAGAAAACATCATTCACTCTAAATTATCCTTGGTTTCTTTTACTATTACTAGTCTAGAGCAATTAAAAAGAGTTTCTAAAAAAGCCAATAAAAAAATAAAAATTCATTTAAAAATTGATACTGGCATGCACCGGCAAGGAATCCTTTTAAATCAAGTAAAAGAAGCAATTAAAATAATTAAGGCTAATTCTTTTTTAGAATTAGAGGGGATTTGTTCTCATTTTGCTGAGGCAGACAATCCGGACAAAACTTTTACTAAATCCCAGATTAAAAAATGGGAAGAAATTGTTTCTTTGTTTAAAAAAAACTTTTCTTTAATAAAATTTTTCCATATTTCTGCAACCGCTGGCACTTTTTATTCTCCTCAAATTTCAGAAAATGTTATTCGCCTAGGGATTGGTTTATATGGAATTAATCCCTCTCCTTTAAATAAACTAGATTTAAAACCTGCTTTAGAAATGGAGTCTTTAATTACCTCTTTAAGAAAATTACCCCCAGGAGAATATATCGGCTACCAAACCAGTTATCAAACCCAGAAATCCTGCCTTATCGCCACGGTCCCCGTGGGATATTTTGAGGGTGTTGACCGAAGATTATCTAATCAAGGATTTTTTAAAATTGGTTCTCATTTTTGTCCTATTGTTGGCCGGGTTAGCATGAACATCACCTCTTTAGATGTTAGTTCTCTCCCGGAAATAAAGCTTAACGATAAAGTAAAAATTATTAGTTCAAACCCCAACGACAAAAATTCAATTGAAAATATAGCTTATTTAAGCCAAACCATTCCTTATGAAATTTTAGTTCATCTTCCTCCTCATTTGCGCCGAAGCATAATTAATTAATTAAATTTTATGAACTTTATTTTAGCTGATATTGGGGGGACTCAAACACGATTAGCCCGGGCCACTAATTTTTCCTTAATAAAGGAAATTAAAAAATTTCCTACAGAAAAAAAATATTCTCAAGGGATTAATCAATTAAAAAAAGAAATTCAAGCCTTGTCTCCTCAAAAAGAAATTCAAGCCCTGGTTTTAGGCTTGCCCGGGACTTTTAGTTCAAATGAAAAAAATTTGCTTCAGGCTCCTAATTTAAAAGATTGGGCTAAAAAACCTTTAGCTAAATCTTTGTCTAATTTTTTTAATTGCCCGGTATTTTTAAAAAATGATGCTGATTTGGCTGGTTTAGGAGAAGCAATTAAGGGGGCAGGGAGAAATAAAAAGATTGTTGCTTACCTGAGCTTAGGCACTGGGGTAGGAGGAGTTAGAATTGTCAATCAAAAAATAGACCAAAATACTCAAGGATTTGAACCAGGGCATCAAATTATAAAAATGGATGGTTTGCGCTGGCCCAGCTGTGGACAAAAAGGCTGTTTAGAGTCTTTTGTTTCTGGAAAAGCTTTTAAACAAAAATATAAAATCAAGCCTGAAAATTGTCATCATCAAAAAATCTGGGAAATATATGCTCAAGAATTAACTCCTGGAATAATTAATTTAAGTGTACTTTGGTCACCTCAAGTAATTATTTTAGGGGGAGGAATTTCTCAAAAAGGACAAAATTTAATAAAAATGATTAGAAAAAACTTAAAAAAAGAATTAAAAATATTCAAACCCCCTTTAATTCTTCAAAACAAATTAGGTGACCAAGCTGGTCTTTATGGTGGCTTGTTTTTCTTAAAAAATAGGATAAAAAAATAGTTTTTTCTATTTTCTTACATTTTAAGTCGCATATTTCTGTATTTAACGACTCAAGAATAATGGCTCTAAATAAAGAAGAAACTTAATTTAACCCCTTTTAATTTTCTTAAAATAGAAGAAAAAATAGTAAAATGTTCCTCGAGGAACATTTTTGTTTTAAATACCATTTTTAGCCTTAATCTTGACAATTAATTACTAATAACTAATTATTAATAATTGATAGTTGATAAATAATTATTGATTGCTTTTTTTTGATTATTGGTCATTGAAAATTGAGAACTGAGAACTGATTACTGATTAGTGATTACTGAGTACTTGTTACTTGTTACTTATAATTGATAATTGATAATTGACAATTTATTACTTATTACTTATTACTCTTATTACTTATTATTTATTACTGTTTACTGTTTGCTTATTATTTATTACTGTTTACTTATTATTGATTATTCGTTTATTTTTTTAAAAAATAAAAAATAGCTTTACAAAGGCTATTTTTTGCGTCGTAAATTATTAAATATTCTTAAAAACAAAAATTTCCCTTAATACTTTTTGTTCAGGTCGAGAATAAATAATAGAAGAACGATTATTCATTTTAATAACTTTATTTTCTAAAAAAACAGGATTAATTAAAGATTCTCTTTGCCACCCCATATTTTTTAATGAATCTAAGATAGGAAGAAAATATTGTTTTTTTTCTGTATTTAAAACAGGAAAAATAATCACTACTTTTTTTTGTGGTTTAACTAATGCTTTAAATTCCTTGAAAGCGAATTCATATAAAGAACTTAATTCTTTTATTAAATAAAAAGACCCTTTTTCTTTTATTGTTAAAGGACCTAGATAAGGTTCTGTAGCAATTAAACTAATTGATTGATTTCTTATTTTTTTAGATAATTTTCTTACATCAGCCCTAAACAAAGAAATATGATTAATTGATTTATTTTCTCTTTTACTTATCCAAGCTAAATTCTTTTTTGCCTTAATAATTGATTGCTCGTCTTTATCTGTTCCAATAATACTTTTAAAATCCATTAAAAAGGCTTCTTGGACAAAAGTTCCACTTCCACAAAAAGGGTCAAGAAAACAACTCTTAAGGCTTTCTTTTCCTAAATTAATCATTATCCGGGCTAATTTAGGTGGAATCATGCCTTTTTCAATTGAGCGCTCTGGCCGACCAAAATCTCTTTGACTATATTCTTCCCAGGGCTGACAAGTTAAAGTTTTTCCTAAAAAAACCTGCTGACAATCTTGAAAAAAACAAACTTCTAAACCTTTTTCTAAAACTTTATTTTTTTTTAAAATAACTGTGGAAAGAGCTTTTTCTGAACAAGATATCCACCGGGAAGAAATTCCTTTATTTTTTAATTTTTGTTTTATAATTAAAGCTGTTTCTTTTGTTTCTAATTTTCTTTTAAATCCATAAAAACTAAAACCAAAAATAATTTTATTTTTTAAAAAAGAAGAATTATTTATTTCTTCTTCTAAAAAATCAGGGATTAAATTTTTATCCTTTAAAAAATCTGTTAAAAAAATCTCTTTTTTTATTTCCCCTATCTTCACAATTCCTCCCATTTCTTTTTGTAATTTTTTTGCCTCTATTTCTTGTTTTGTTTCTAAAATTAAAAAATCTTCTGAAACTTTTTTTACCTTTTTAATATTATTTGATAAGCAAGCACTGATTTCAGCTATTGACAAACTTGGGTTATTGCCTAAGATTAAAAAATAGGTCATAATAATATTATCTTTTGTAATTAAATAATTGTCAACTTTTATGTATGAATTACTGTACATTGTTCCCACTCATTTTACAGAAAAAGATTTGCCAGAGGTGGCAAAAAAAATAAATAAAATAATTGAGGAGAATGGTGGCAAAATTATCAAAGAAAAAAATTTAGGTAACAAAAAATTAGCCTATCCAATTAAACAAGTCTATCGCGGTTTTTATATTCTACTTAATCTGGAAATAGACTCTAAACAAATAGATAAGCTAAACAAGGAATTAAAATTAACTCCTGAAGTTCTACGTCATTTAATCACTAAACCAATTAAAAGAACTCTTAAAAAAAGAGGAGAAAGAAAAAGCAGTCTTTCTGAGAAACCCTCAGCATCAGAAAAAAAAGGATTAGAAAAAGATAAAAAAATAGATTTAAAAAACTTAGGGGAAAAAATTGATAACTTATTTAATATTTAATTAAATAAATTTATGAATGTTAACAAGGTTATTGTCGCGGGAAATCTCACTCGAGACCCTGAAACAAGAACAATTTCCTCTGGACAAACAGTGACTTCTTTTGGTTTAGCCACAAATCGTTTTTGGACTGATAAAGAAACAGGCCAAAAACAAAAACAAACCGAATATCACAATATTGTTGTCTGGGGAAAATTAGGCGAACTAGCCCAAGAGTATTTAAAAAAGGGCAGTCTCGCTTTTGTTGAAGGCCGTTTACAAACCAATGTTTGGGAAGACCAACAAGGAAATAAGCGTTCAAAAACAGAAATTGTGGCGGAAAAGCTCCAATTTGGACCCAAAACAAGTGGTTCCTCTAATCAAAATGATTCTTCAAAGGAAAAACAAGAAGATTTTGATGAAAAGTCTTCTCCAGAAGAAATTAATGTTGAAGAAATCCCATTTTAATTAATTTTGTTTATGAAAAATAATCAGAAACATTGTTATTTTTGTATTAATATTATTGATGAAATTGACTATAAAGATGTTACTCTTTTACGTCGATTTATTTCCAATTATGAAAAAATTCTTCCGCGCCATAAAAAAGGAACTTGCGCTAAACATCAAAGAAAATTAGCTCGCGCAATTAAAAATGCCCGCATTATGGCTCTCTTGCCTTTTGTTAAAAAATAAAATTTCATGGACATTAATGATTTAAAAAAAACAGGGGTTATTATTGATTTTAATAATGAACCCTATCAAATTATCTTTTCTCAACACTCAAAAACAGCCCGCGGTCGGGCTTTTGTTAGAACAAAAATGAAAAATCTTTTAAATGGACAAATTTTAGAAAAAACTTTTAATAGTTCTGACAAAATAAAAGGTTCTTCTGTTGATAAATCAAAGGCCTGTTTTCTTTATCAAAAAGAAAATCATTTTTTTTTCATGGACAACCACACTTATGAACAATTTTTCTTAGATAAAAAATCTTTATCTGGACAAGAAAAATTTTTAAAAGAAGGACTTGAAGTTGATGTTATTCTTTATAATAAAAAACCAATTAATATTGAATTGCCTAAAAAAATAGATTTAAAAGTTATTGAAGCTCCTCCGGGAATAAAAGGTGATTCAGCTACTTCTCCTTCTAAAACAATTGTTTTAGAAACCGGTTTAAAAATAAATGCTCCTATTTTTATAAAAGAAAATGACCTTGTAAGAATAAATACAAACACAGGAGAATATGTAGAAAGGGTTTAAAAATATTAATAATTTTTTATGAATATTAAAGAAATATTTAATGGGGCCGCTTCTTTAAAAGCCTCTGATATTCATTTAACGACTGGTTTACCTGTTTTTTTTAGAATTGACGGGCATCTTCGTCCAGTAAAAAACTGGCCTCATTTTAAAGACAATGATATTCTTTCTTTAATTAAACCAATTATTAATGAAGAGCAAGAAAAAAAACTTTGGCGAGAGAAAAACTTGGAATTTTCTTATCAAATTGAAAATGATGTTCGTTTAAGAATTAGTGTTTTTTGGGAAAAAAATAATCTTGCTTTAGCGGCTCGCTTAATCTGGCCTCAAATCCCAACTATGGAAGAACTAGACATGCCAGAACAAACTTATCAATTAACTAATCTTCGCGACGGATTAGTTTTAATTACTGGTCCAACTGGTTCGGGAAAATCAACTACTTTAGCCGCCTTAATTGACTATATTAATAAAAAAAGGGCGGCTCATATTATTACTCTAGAAGACCCAATTGAATTTGTTTTTAAATCAAATAAAAGCATTATTGTCCAAAGAGAATTAAATCAAGATATGAATTCTTTTCAGTCTGCTTTAAAACATATTGTTCGGCAAGACCCAGATATAATTTTAGTTAGTGAAATGAGAGATTTAGAAACTGTGGCTTTGGCTATTACTTTAGCAGAAACCGGTCATTTGATTTTATCCACCCTTCATACTCCTAATGTAGCTCAAACTATTGACCGAATTATTGATCTTTTTCCAGTAGATCAACAACGCCAAATTAGATTTCAAATTGCTTTATCTCTTAAATGTATTATTTCTCAACATCTTTTACCTAAAAAACAAGGAGGAAGAGTAGCCGCTCGGGAAATTTTATTTAATATTCCAGCTGTAGCTAATTTAATAAGAGAAAATAAAGTTACTCAAATTAAATCTGTTTTACAAACCAATAAAAAAGAAGGAATGAGAACCTTAGAACAAGACTTAAAAAGGCTCTATCGTCAAGAAGATATTACTATGGAAACTGCCCTAGCTCACGCTAATTATCCAGAAGAACTTTTAAAAGAATAATAAATATTTATTTCTAATTCTGGCCCATTAGCCCCTGTAGTATAATGGATAATACAACAGGCTTCGGACCTGTAGTTGGGGGTTCAAATCCTCCCGGGGGCATTGTTAATAATTCTTTAATTCTTTATTTTAGTAATAATCCGTTTAATTAGTGGGTTTAATCCACTAACTTTAATTGCCCCCATAGCTTCCTCCTACGCTCAAATTTATATTTGAGCTTCGGAAGGACGAGCTCACTATATTTCGTATATTTACTATTCCAAAGCTTTAATAAATAATAAAGCGAAGAATATGCCCCCATAGCTTAGTGGTAAAGCAGTAGACTCTTAATCTATTGACTAGGGTTCGATTCCCTGTGGGGGTATTTTTTAACTTTTAAAATCTACCTTATTAGACAAAAAAATACTTTAAGAGTTACCTTATAAACTCTTTTTTATAGAGGTTATTTTAAAATAAAAAGCCCCCTAGCAAATTGCATATCAGGGGCACAAAATATATAAATTTTAGTTTTATTTAGGGAGAATACTTATTAGTATTCCTTTAGGGAGAATACTTATTAGTATTCCTTATAATATAAGACGATTATATGGGGAAAATATACACAAAAAAGCCCTTTTAGGGGCTTTTTTGTTATTCTTCTTTTTTTTTATTTATTTAACTACTTTTTTTAATCCTTTTCCAGCTTTAAATTTTGGAACTTTCATAGCAGGAATTTTAATCTTTTTTCCTGTTTGAGGATTAACCCCCATTCGTGCTTTTCTTTTGGAAACAGAAAATGTTCCAAAACCAGTTAAAGCAACATTTTTCCCTTTTTTTAATTCATCTTTAACAATTTGTAAAAAAGTGTTTAGATGTCTAGCGGCCTCTGTTTTAGAAGAAGATTTAGCTTTTTTTGCTAAAGCTTCAATTAATTCTTGTTTGTTCATAAAAATACCTCATTATTTTCCTGTTTTAAAAAACAGGATTAATTATTTTTAATTGGCATGATTAAATATAAATAGGATTGATTATTAGTTGGTTTAATTAATCCTGGGGTATCATCATCTACTATTTCTATTTTTACTTCGTCTCCGGGTAAATTCATTAAACCATCAATTAAATAACGATAATTAAAAACAATTTCATTATCCTTTCCTTTAATATCAGCAGAAAGAATAGCTTCATTTTCTCCAATTTGATTATTAAGAGAAGAAACAACTAATTTATTATTTTTGCTTAAAATTTTAAAATTTATATCATTAATTCCTATTTTAGAAAAAAATCCGGCGGCTTTTACTGTTCTTAAAAGTTCTTGTTTATTAATTAATATTTCTGTATTTATTGTTTTAGGAATAGTTTGTTTATAATCAGGATAAGTTCCATTAATTATTCGAGAAAATAATTCTGTTTCTTTATAAGTAAATAATATTTGATTTTCTGATAAATATATTTCTACATTTCCATCATCTTCAAGAATCCTTGATATTTCTTGTAAAGTTTTTACTGGAATAATAATTTCTTTTTTATCAGAAAAAGAAAGTTCTTCTGTTTTAATTTGATTTTCAGTTAAACGATAACTATCAGTTCCGACAATAGTTAATTTATTTTCTTTAGGAGTATTAAAGGAAAATAAAGCTCCACTTAATTCATTTCTTATTTCAGAAGAAGAAATAGTAAAAATTGTTTTTTCTAAAGATTCTTTAAATATTTTACTTTTAATAATAGTTTTTTCTTTTTTTTCTATTTGAGGAATAATTGGAAATTCTTCTGAAGAAATACCTTTAATTTTTGCTTTTTGATTTTTACTTTTAATAATTAATTCTTCTTTTATTTTTTCAAAATTTAAAGGTTCATTAGGTAAAAGATTTATATAATTAGTAAAAATTTGAGCCGGAATAGTAATTTCACCTTTTTTTTCTGTTTTAGCTCTAATTTTTGTTTCAATAGCAATTTCTAAATTAGTCGCGCTTATTTTAAGAACCCCTTTTTCAGCTGACAATAAAAGATTATTTAAGATAGGAAGACTGGTCCGGCTAGAACCAGCTAAATGAGAATTAATACTTAAACCTTTAGAGATATTTTCCTGAAGACAAGAAAATTTCATAAATTATATAGATTATATTATATAATATTATTATATTATATAATAATTAATAATAATAAAGAAGGGGATAAGGTTGATAAACTAAAAAAATCGCTTTAAATAAACACTTATTGATTTTTTAATTTTGGAAAAAAGATTAATAAAATAGGGAAAAAGTGTTAATAATTATAAAAGTAAATTTAATTAAGATGTTATTAACAAGTTATTCTTTTTTGTTTTTTTAAAAATCATTGCCCAAATCATTATTTGCCAAGCAGAAAAAAGAGAACCAGTAAATAATAATAAACAAATGATAAAGAGAGTTGCTAAAGAGGTTATTAACCAAAAACCAAAAATAAAGTTTATATTTAAAAAAAGATTAATTAAAAATAGAACTGGAAAAAGAATTCCTAAAGAAACAATAAAGAAAATAATCCCTAAAATAATTATTATTAAGTTAATATAAATAATTGTTTTAATAATAATTAAAAAATTATGAATTAGAAAAAAAAGAGAAGATTTAATTGCTTTCAAAATGTTTTTTTTCTCTAAAATTAAAGAAATAACAGTAAAGCGGGAAATTAAAGAAACAAATAAAATTAAAAAGATAAAAATAATAATATAAAAAAGAATTGGTAAAGGTAAATTTTGAAAAAAAGGAAAACTTAAAAGAAACAAAAAACCATAAAGAATAATTAAGCTAAAAAAGTAAATAAGAAAGACAGGGAAAATATAACTAGTTGATTTCCGCCAAATTTTTTTAAAAGAATATTTTTTATTTTTTAAAAAAATAATTAAAGCTATTTGAGAACGAAAAGCTAAATAAAAAAAACAAAGAGCAATAAAAATATAGACGATTAAAAAAGGATTTTCTTTAAAATTTAAATTAACCAAGAAATTTTTAAAAAGGTCAGAAACTTTTAATTGAAAAGAATTTAAAAAAATTAATTGATTTATCCAATTATTAATTTTTTTAAAATTAATAATAATTAAATTAATTTCATTATTAACAAAAAGGGCAGCAAATAAACCCAAAAACCAGGTAAAAGGATTAGCCCAAATTAATCTTCCGCAATCTTTAAAGATTTCCTTTATTTTTATTTTTTCCATTTAAATTAATTAGTTTAAGAAATTCTTTTTTTTCTAAAGTTTCTTTTTTTAATAAAGTGGCGGCTAATTTTTTTAATTTTTTTTTTTTTTTATCTAAAATCACCCGGGCTTTTTTATAAGCCAAATCAATA
>DKES01000007.1 GCA_002452615.1 Patescibacteria group bacterium UBA6816 | reverse complement strand
ATGATTTTGGTCCTACTTTTCGCGCAGAAAAATCAAAAACCCGGCGTCACTTAACAGAATTTTGGATGATGGATGCTGAAGCCGCTTTTATTGAACATAAGGAAAACATGGAAATACAAGAAAAATTAATTTCTTTTATCATTCAACAAGTCTTAAAAAACAGAAAAGAAGAGTTAGGCTACTTAGAAAGAAACTTAAGTCCTCTCAAAAAGATTGTTCCTCCTTTTCCTAGAATAACTTATAAAAAAGCCATTACTCTTTGTCAAAAAGCAGGGATGAAAATAAAATGGGGAGATGATTTTGGCGGAGACGAAGAAACAATTATTTCTCAACATTTTGACCAACCAGTTTTTATTGAAAAATATCCTCAAAAAATAAAAGCCTTTTATATGAAATCCGACCTTGAAAATCCTGACTTAGCCCTTAATAACGATTGTTTAGCTCCTGAAGGATATGGAGAAATTATTGGCGGGTCCCAAAGAATTGATGATTTAAAAAAGTTAGAAGAAAAAATAAAAGAATTTAAATTAAAAAAAGAACCTTTAGAATGGTATCTTGATTTACGACGCTATGGATCAGTTCCTCATTCTGGATTTGGTTTAGGATTAGAAAGAATGGTTACCTGGGTTTGCGGATTAGACCATGTTAGAGAAACCATTCCTTTCCCCCGATTGATTAATAGAATAAACCCTTAATTATATGAAAAAAACTCCTATTCAAGAAACAATTAATAAAATAGGAAAAAAAGTCATCTTAGCCGGATGGGTTAACGACCGCAAAAATCTAGGTAAAATTGTCTTTATTTATTTAAGAGATTTTACTGGTTTGGTTCAGGTTGTTTTTTCTCCAGCCGACCTTGATGCTAAATCAAAAGAATTACTTAAAGATTTACGACCAGAATTTGTCATTGAAGTAGAGGGAATCGTTAATCAAAGACCAGCTCATCAAATTAATCAAGATTTGCCCACGGGCACAGTTGAAATTCTGGCCCAAAAATTAACTATTTTAAATAAAGCTCAAACTCCACCCTTTGAAATAAACAATTCTGACAAAACAATAAAAGAAGAGTTAAGACTAGAATATCGTTATTTGGATTTACGCCGGCCCCGAATGAAAAATAATCTAATTTTACGTCACCGGGTAACCAAATTTATTCGCGATTATTTAGACCAAAAGAATTTTTTAGAAATTAGTACCCCAATTTTAACTAAAGGGACTCCAGAAGGCGCCCGAGAATTCGTGGTTCCGTCTCGTCTTTACCCTGGAAAATTCTATGTCCTTCCTCAAGCCCCTCAACAATTTAAACAACTGTTAATGGTCGCGGGAATTGAAAAATATTTTCAAATTGCCCGTTGTTTTAGAGATGAAGATACTCGTGGCGACCGCCAGCCAGAATTTACTCAATTAGATTTAGAAATGAGTTTTATTGAACAAGAAGATATTCTTGATTTAATTCAAAATTTAATCATTGCCTTAGTAGAAAAAATATTTCCGGATAAAAAAATCTTTCAAAAACCATTTCCTCGCTTAACTTATCAAGAAGCGCTAAAAAAATATCAATCAGACAAACCGGATTTAAGAAAAGACCCTAACGAACTGGCTTTTTGTTTTATAACTGATTTTCCTCTTTTTGAAAAATCAACCACAGAAAAAAAACTTGTTTCTGTTCATCATCCTTTTACTAGTCCTCAAGACCAAGATCTTCCCTTACTAGAAAAACAACCCCTTAAAGTCAAAGCTAAACAATATGATTTAGTTTGTAATGGATTTGAATTAGGCGGGGGTTCAATTAGAATTCACCAAAAAGAGCTTCAAGAAAAAATATTTAAAATTTTAAAACTGGAAAAACAAGAAATAAAACAAAGATTTGGTCATCTTCTTAAAGCTTTTGATTATGGTGCTCCTCCTCATGGAGGCATTGCCCTAGGGCTAGACCGCTTAATTATGATTTTAGCTAATGAACCTAATATTAGAGAAGTAATTCCTTTTCCCAAAACCGCTGATGCTAAAGATTTAATGATGCAAGCCCCTAATGAAATCTCCTCAACCCAATTAAAAGAAATTCATTTTAAAAGCAAAAAGAAAAAATAATTTTATGCAATTTTTTAAACTCGCGCGACAAAACTTTTTCCGTAATTTCTGGTTAACCTTAACCAGCATTATTATTATGATTTTAATGCTTTTTTCCTTAACCATGATTTATACTTTTAATGTTTTGGGACAAAAAATTCTTGTTTCTTTTAAAGATAAAATGGACTTAGGTATTTATTTAGAACAAAATATTAATCAAAACCAACTTGCTCTTTTAAGAACAGATTTAGAAAACATGTCCGAAATCAAAGAAATAAACTACCTCTCTCCCCAAGAATCCTTAGAACAATTTAAAGAGAAACATCAAGATGACCCTTTAATTTTAAAATCCTTAGAAGAATTAAATAAAAACCCTTTAGGAGGAGTAATTACTTTAAAATTTTATCAGCCAGAAGATTACCAAAAGGTAATCAACTTAATTAATCAACCCTCTTATCAATCCCTGGTTCAGGAACAAAATTTCTATGATTATGAAAACCTTATTGAATCTTTTCAGAAAATAAATCAAAAAATCACTGAATCTGGTTTATTTTTAAGTACCCTCTTTGCCTTAATTGCTATTTTAGTTATTTTTACCACAATTAAATTAGGGGCTATTTCTCGACAAAAAGAAATAAAAATTATGCGCTTAGTTGGTGCTTCGGCTTGGACAATTCGCGGTCCTTTTTTAATTGAAGGTTCGCTTTATGCCTTTTCTTCTTGGTTGATAAATAGTGGTTTAGTAATCGGCTTGGCTTATTTAACCCAACCTCAACTAAATAAATTTCTGCAAGTAGATTTTAATCTTTTTACCTATTTTGTTAACCAAGCTTTCTTTTTTTGGGGGGCGCTCCTTTTGTTCTCTTTAATTATTTCTTTAATTGGCAGTAGCTTAGCCATTAAAAAATATTTAAAAATATAATCATGCTAACCCAAGAATTTGATTATCATCTTCCAAGGGGTTTAATTGCCCAAAAACCTTTACGGCCTCGAGATCATTCGAGGCTGATGATTTTAAATAGAGATAAAAAGTCTATTACTCATGACTTTTTTTATAATTTAGACAAATATTTGACTCCCCATGACCTTTTAATAGCCAATAATTCTCAGGTTATTCCGGCGCGATTAAAAGGACAAAAAAACACTCAAGGAAAAATAGAAATACTTTTATTAAATCCCGGGCAAACAAAAAATTCTTATGAGGTGATGGTTAAGGGGAAAGTTAAACCAGACCAAGAAATTAATTTTAAAAAAAATTTAAAAGCAAAATTTAAAAAGCGTTTATCCGCTCAAACCTGGATAATAGAATTCAATCTTCCCTTAGAAGAATCTTTTAAAAAAATTGAAAAAATTGGCCAAACCCCAACTCCTCCTTATATAAAAAGAACTTCTAATTTAAAAGAATACCAAACTATTTATGCCCAAGAACCTGGTTCTGCCGCTGCCCCGACAGCTGGGTTTCATTTTACTAAAAAATTGATTAAAAAATTGGCTAAACAAAATATTTCTTTAGAATTTATTACCCTTCACGTAGGATTAGGGACTTTTCAGCCCGTCAGAACTAAAAAAGTTGAAGACCATAAAATTCACCAAGAAAGAGCGAAAATAAAACCTTCTTTGGCCAAAAAAATAAACCAAACCAAAGAAAAAAATCAACGTATTATTGCTGTAGGGACAACCACCACCCGAGTTTTAGAAGATTTTTGTCAAAATAAAAAAATAATTTCAGGGGAAAAATGGGTTAAAAATTTTATCTATCCCGGTTATGAATTCCAAATAATTGACGGGTTAATTACTAATTTTCATCTTCCTCAATCATCCTTATTAATGATGGTTTCTGCTTTAGCGGGTAAAGAATTTATTAAAAAAGCTTATCAAGAAGCGATTAAAGAACAATACCGCTTTTACTCTTTTGGCGATGCCATGCTGATTATTTAAAAAAAGACTGGTTTATTACCAGTCTTAATTCTTGTTTTTAAATTTTCTTAACACAACTCTTTGTTTAGTTGATATTAAAGGGCTATCCCCACAAAAGAAAGTTTAGAGGCTTAGCCTCCAAATTTTCTTCCAAACTTTTTACATTGACAAAACTCGTTTTTAGGCTAGAATATAAAAGAATTAACAACAAAAAATCGGCCAGGTAGCCAAGTGGCAAGGCAAGAGTTTGCAAAACTCTTATACAGGGGTTCGATTCCCCTCCTGGCCTTTTTCTTAATTTTTTACTTTAAAGGAAAAATTCTTATATGTCTCAAAATAAAAAAATTGTTCTGATTGATGGCCAAGCAGTTCTTCATCGCGCTTGGCACGCTTTACCAGAATTAACTGATCCTCAAGGAAGGGTAGTAAATGCTGTTTATGGCTTTACGGCCCTTTTATTAAAATTAATTAGAGAACAATCTCCGAGCCACTTAATAGTTGCTTTTGACACCAAAGCCCCTACTTTTCGCCACCAAGAATATAAGGAATATAAAGCTGGAAGAGAAAAACAACCACAAAAATTTTATGACCAAATTGATTTAACTAAAGAAATTTTAGAATCCTTTAATTTGCCCTATTTTTATCAAGATGGATTTGAAGCCGATGACATTATTGGAGCTTTAATTAAACAACAAAAAAAGAAATTTCCTTTATCAAAATTTCTAATTGTTACTGGAGATTTAGACCTCTGTCAATTAATTGATTCTCAAACCTCTGTTTATTTTTTAAGGCAAGGAATTTCACAAATTAAAATTTATCAAGAAAAAGAAGTTCAAGAAAAATTTGGCTTAAAACCTCAACAATTAATTGATTTAAAAGCCCTTTGGGGTGACCCTTCTGATAATATTAAAGGAGTTGAAGGGGTTGGACCAAAAACAGCCTTAAACTTAATAAAAAAATTTAAAAATATTGAAAATCTTTACCAATCTTTAGAAAAAAAAGACTCCCCTGAGAAACTTGGTTTAAAGAAACCTTTAATTGAAAAGCTTAAAAAAAATAAAAAACAAGTTTTTCAAGATAAAAGATTGGTCACAATTCAACAAAAAATCCCTGGACTTAAAATTAATAAGATTCCTTCTTTAAAAGAAATTGACCCTGAAGAAATGATTGCAGTTTTAAAAAAATTTGGTTTTCAAAGTTTAATTAAACGAATAGAAAAGAACGGAATTAATCAAGCAAAATTATTTTAAATTATGCTTATTTTCCTTTACGGGCCAGACACTTGGCGCTCCCAACAAAAATTATCTGAATTCAAACAAGAATTCATTAAAAAAAAAGACCACCAAGGGATTAGCCTTGTTACCTTTGATAATCAAAATTTTGATTTAGTTAATTTAAGAAAAGCTTTTTTAAGCCCGGGCCTTTTTACAGAAAAAAGATTAATTATTATTAAAAATTTTTTTTCTCCGGCAATTTTAAAAATTTCCCAAAAAACAAAAAACTTTTTTGAAGAAATATTAAAAATTCTCCAAAAAACAAAAACCGAAAAAGATAATATCCTTATTTTTTGGGACGAAGATATTAATGAAAAAAAATTAAATTCAGAACAAAAAAAAATATATCAACTCTTAAAAAAAGAACCTTATCAAGAAGAATTTAAACCATTAAAAAAACCTCAAATTAAAACTTGGATTAAAAACAAAGCGACGGAAAAAAATATAATCATTGAGCCCTTGGCTCAAGAAGCCTTAATTGAAATCTGTGGTCCAAATCTCTGGTCTTTAAAAAATGAACTAGAAAAACTTCTGGCCCTAAAAAGCGGGAATTCAGAAAAAACCATTAAATTAAAAGATGTTCAAGAAAATCTACTTCCGGCTTTAGAAGAAAATATCTGGGCTTTAACTGATGCCTTGGGAGCCAGAAAAAAAACAACTGCTTTAAAGATAATTTCTGATTTATTAGAACAAAATATAGAAATAGAAAAAATTATCCCCTTAATCGCTCATCAATATCGAACTATTTTAAGAATAAAATCATATTTAGAAAGCCATCCTCAAAAAAATTCCTACCAGATTTCAACCGCTCTTTCCCTTCATCCTTATGTTTGCAAAAAAGGGTTAGAACAAGAAAAAAAATATACTTTATTAGAATTAAAAAAAATCTATCAACAATTATTAAAGATAGATTTCCTTAAAAAAAATAAAAAAATTGATTCTCAAATATTATTAGACCTTTTAATAATTAAATCTTAATTATTTATCTAGAGTATTAATTTTTTTCATTAAGCGAGACTTGGTTCGCGCCACAGTATTCTTTTTTAAAACTCCTTTTTGTAAGGCTTTATCTAAGGCTTTTTGAATTTTTAAATAGATCTTTTCTAGATCTTTTTTATTTTTATTATCAACTGCCTTTAAAAATTGGCGTTTTAGCCAACTAATATTTGCTTTATGTTGTTTGTTTCTTTCCGCCCGTTTCTTTGATTGCTTAAGGGCTTTAAGAGCAGATTTTTTTATCGGCATAAATTTAATTAATTAAAAGAATCTTCTTCATTTAAAATTTCTTCTTCTTGGGCAATTAATTTATCCCATTTATTTTTTCCATCAATTAAAATATCTAATCGCGCCTTAAAATCTTCATTAAAACTTTTAATTAACTTAGGGTTTCCCTTAAAAAGGGCTAAAAGGTCTTGTAAGGCTTCCTTGGGTAAAATAGGCAAAAAAATAAGCAAATCATTTTGATCGTCTGGAGAAAGATTAGAAGAAGTAATTACTTCTTTTATTTTGTCTAATACTTCTGACATTTTAGAATCATTGTTCCTTAATTGATTTTGATTTTTTAAAAAATAAAACCACTAGTAATAAATACAGCTTATCTATATTTTTTTGGGATGAAAATACCGCGGTTTTTTTTCCGTAATAATACTAGATTGCTTTAAAACTTCATGCATTAAAGCGGCACTATGTTCAAAAACTCTTTTGGTTCTAGAATCAGGATGGGCTGATAATTTTTTCTTATTTTCTAAATCTTTTTCATCAAAAAACTCTTTAATCTCTGGATTAATCTTTTTTTCATCAATCTTTTTCCGAGTAAATTCCAGGGCTTCTGCTAATGCTTTTTCAGCCAATCTGTCTTCTGTTTTTAAATCCTCTTCTTTTTCCGCTCCTAATTGAAATAGTTTTTCAAATGACATAACTTTTTATTAACCTCCCTGTTTTCTAATTATTAGAATAGATAACTTTTATTTTTTGTCAAGTGTGTTATAATGTTAAATAATATCAAAAAATAATAATTTTGTCAAGCTTAATGATTTATTCTTTAGAGGGAAAAATTAAAGAAAAGGGTTCTGATTTTATTGTGGTTAAAACCGATCATTTATCTTACCAGATTTTTGTAACTGATTTTTATTTGCAAAAAATTAAAATTGGCCAAACTTTGGAAATATATACCTATTTAGAGGTAAGAGAAAATGCCTTGGAATTATATGGTTTTGTTAGTCAACAAGAATTAAAATACTTTAAACACCTTCATTCTATTTCCGGTATTGGCGCCCGCTCAGCCATGAATATTCTTTCTTTGGTAAATATTTCTGACTTAGAAAAAGCCATTATTAATGAAAAGGATTATCTTTTAACCAAAGTTTCTGGAATTGGAAAAAAAACCGCTCAAAGAATAATTTTAGAACTTAAAGAAAAAATTATAAAAACCGGTCAAGAAACGCTCTTAGAAAAAGATTCGGACGATTCTCTGGTCATTGACGCTCTTGTGAATATGGGTTATTCTCTCTTTTACGCCCGGGAAGCTTTAAAAAAAATTCCCCCAGAAATTAAGGGGGCAGAAAAAAGAATTACCCAGGCATTAAAATATCTTTCTAAAAAATAATTATTTTTTATTTTTAGTCTCTTTTTCCTTTTTAGGTTTAAGGGGCGCTTTTTTTTCTAATTTAATTTTATTAATTTTTATTTTTGTTTTTAATTGGCGATGACCACGTGAACGATGATAACGAGTTTTGGCCTTATATTTTATAACCTGAACTTTAGGGGCTTTTTTTTGTTCTAATACTTCTGCTTCCACCACTGCCTTAACCCGGGGTTGGCCAACTTCTAATAATTTTTCGTCTTTATCAAAAACCAAAAGAACATCTTTAAAAGATATTTTCTTTTTTAAAGGGGCTTCAATTTTTTCTATTTCTAAAATATCACCCTCTTTAATTAAGTATTGTTTTCCTCCGGTTTTAATAACTGCTTTTAAACTCATATTTTTTTATTACCTTAATATTTTAACAGAATAAAAAATATTCGCAAGTCTTTTTAAAATTTCTCCGCCTTAATAATCTTTAGTTCTCCTCCTTTGTCTAAAATCACTGTATCTCGGCGCGTAATTTTTTTAGTTAATAATAATTTAGCCAAAGAATCACTAACTTGATTTTGTAAAACCCTTCTTAAGGGTCGGGCGCCAAAAGCAGGGTCATATCCGGCAATTACTATTTCCTCAATCGCTTCTTCAGTGGCTTTAAAATTAATTCCCTTTTCCTCTATTTGGCGGGTTAATTTTTTTAAGAGTAATTTAGTAATTTTTTTAAGGTCTTCTTTACTTAAAGGCTTAAAAACAATAACTCCGTCAAATCGATTTAAAAACTCTGGACGAAAATAGGGTTTTAATTTTTCTTGAACCAAAACTTCAGTAATTTTTTCCACTGAAGTTTTTTTCTTTATTTCTTCTTGAATAAAACCTGTCCCTGCGTTTGAAGTACTAATAATAATTAAATTAGTAAAATCAACAGTCCGGCCAGTAGCATCTGTTAATCGACCGTCATCCATCACTTGTAAAAATACATTTAAAATGTCAGGGTGAGCTTTTTCAATCTCATCTAATAAAAGAACTGAGGAAGGATTGCTCCTAACTGCTTCAGTTAATTGACCTCCCTGATTATCCCCAGAAAACCCAATTAAACGATTAATACTGGTCTTTTCTTGATATTCACTCATATCTAACCTAATCATTCTTTTCTCATCGCCAAAATAAACTTCAGTCACTGTTTTAGCTAGCTCTGTTTTACCAACTCCAGTTGGACCAAGAAAAAGAAGATTAACAATTGGCCTTTGTTCGCTCCGCAATTCTGTTCTCGCTCTTCTTAAGGCCGCGGAAACCATTTTTACTGCTTCGTTTTGGTCAATCAAACGCTGATGAATTTGTTCTTCTAAATTCATTAATTTTTCTGATTCTTTTTCTGTAATTTTAGTTACAGGAATATTAGTCTTTTCTGCCACTAATTGAGCCACATCTTTGGCCTGAATAATACTTTTTTTGCCCTTGGTATTTCGCACTCTAATCGCCACTTCTTGAATTAATTTAATGGCTTTAGCTGGTAAAAATTGGTCAGTTAAATAACGTTGAGACAATTCTACGGCTTGATTTAAAGCTCCGTAAGAAAAATAAACTTGTTCTTTTGACTCAATTAAGGCTGCTTTTGATTCTAAAATTTGAATAGTAACATTTTTGTCTGGTTCTAAAATTTTTACTTGAGAAAAAACCTCGGCTAAAGCTTGTCCCTCAATTAAACGCCGATATTCCCTGGGAGTGGAAGTGGCTAAAACAAGAAAATTTCTTTGTCTTAAAACACTGGCTAAAATTTCTGAAATATCTAATTCTCCCGCCGTTGTGCGCACTCCAATCATATTATGAATATTTCTAATAAAAAGAATAATGTTCCCGGAACGAGAAATTTCGCTAAGAATAATTTGAAGTCTTTTTTCTACTTCGCCAGATTGAGAAGCCCCGGCAATTAAACTAGGTAAATTTAAACTAACTAAACGTTTATCTTTAAAAACCAAAGGAACGTCTTCGGTGACCATTTTTCTGGCCAAACCATTAATAATGGTTGTTTTTCCTGTGCCTGGTTCCCCCACTAAAATAACTCCTTGCCCTCCTTCTAAAATATGATAGATATCATCTCTTTCTTTTTCTCGGTCCAAACAAATATCCAAATAACCACTCCGAGCTGTTTGGGTTAAATCCTCGCTATAAGTATCTAAATAAGGAGTGGCAATCGCAGTATAAGCGCGGTTAATTGGACCTTTGGGTTTAAATTTGGCTTGTCCGGAAAAATATTGTTGTTTTTGTCTTAATTCTTCATAAATTTTAATCCAAAGACAAACATTTCTAATATCAGCTGCTTTTATTTCTAAATCATAAAAAATTTCTTTAACTGCTCCTTCAAACTCTGTTAAAGCTTGTAAAACCTCTAAAGGAGACAAAGATATATGATTATCTTTTCCAGCAATTTCATAAGCCCTTAAAAGAACTTTTTGTGCTTCTAAACTATAAGTGATGGATTTATTTTTTGTAGTTCGAGGAATTCTAGAAAAAACCCTCGCTAAGCGCTCTTTTAATGCAGCGTGGTCAATCCCTAAGCGATTTATTACTAAAGCAACATCATTGTCTTTTAAACAACTGGCAAATAAATGAATTGGCTTTATTTGGGCCTGGGAAAATTTCTCTGCCAATTTCCTAGCTCCTTGAATAATTTTTACTGTTTTAGAAGAAAAAGAGTCCCCAACATCAATCTTATATTTTCTGGCTAATTTATGAGCTTGGTCCCATTGTTCAATAACTTCTTTACTTACTCGGCTCACGCGGGGTCTAATTTTTATTTTTTCATCCCGTTCTTTTTCTATGGTATAAAAAATAAAACAATCTCCCAACACTGAAACCCAAAAAATTAAACGTAAGTCTGATAAAGGATAATTCAAAAAAGGAAAAAAATTAAGAAGATTATCCAGCCATTCAAGATTAGACAAATTAAAAATAATCAAAATTATTTTTAATAAACAAAGAAAACCCCAAATTCCCAAAAGAATAAAAAGAATTCTCAATAATATTTTAAAAAATATTTTTAAATAATAACCCATAATCTCTCCGGCAGAAAAAATTTTATCTAAGAACAAAAGATAACCCCCAAACCAACCATAAACCTCTCGGTTATGACACTGGGAACATTTTTTTTCTTGTAATTGTCCTTTTCCCTGACAAACAGGACAAATAATAAATTTCATTTTAAATTAATTTAATAATCTGCCACAAACTTAAAACAGGCAGAATAATCCAAAGAATTAACCCGCAAAATCTAAATAAAATTCCAATAAAAAATAAAAAAAGGCGCCAAATCAAAAGAACTAGGCGCATAAAAAAACTAATAATTCTTCCTTGCCAAGAAGATTCCCCAAACATCGGCTTAAAAATATGAGTGATCATTAATTTAAGCGCTAATTGGTGAAAAAGTTTTTTAATTCCTTGGCCAAAACCTAAAAGTCTTTTTTTTAAACCAACTGTATACCACCAAAAGGGGAAATAAAAAACACTTAAAAACGCCTCTCCTAGAGTATATTTTAAAGTGTTTATTAAAAGAGACATATATGTTTAAAAATTATTTAACTGAACTAGAGGCTAAATTCTCCGCTTTATTTATATTATTTTTAACAATAATCTTTTTTTCTGAAATAGCCACTATTTGGCTTGGCATAATAATTAAACAACCCTGGAATAAATTTTTTAAAAAATTCTTATTCTTAACAAAATATTTTTCAATTCTTCCTGTATTCAAATCAATATCTAGGTCAATTAAAGGTCCTAAATATTCTCTACTTTCTGTGTAAACAGGCAAATTTATTATATTTTTTAAATTCATTTTTCCGATAATGAATTTTTTTTAATTTCTGAATTAATTTTCGCGCTTGGTTTTAAAAATACTTTTTGTTCAATAATGGTAAATAAAAGACTAACCAACCAATAAAGAATCAAACCACTGGGAAGGGTTAAGCCAATAAAAACTGTTAAAGCTGGCATCATAAAACGCATTTGTTTGTTCATCATTGACATCATGTTTTCATTTCCTTCTGGTTTGACTTTATTTTTTGTTTGCGGAGGAACAGGGCTAAGTATTTTCATTTGTAAATATTGCAAAACACCAGTAATTAAAGCCAAGGGTGGACTAGCCTGGGATAAATCTAAAATTCCAAAAGCCATGATATTTAAGGTTCCAGGATTAGAAATAAAAGAATAAATAGGCAAGTTGTTTTCTGTTAACCCTACTCGAAAAACCTGAAAAACAGCAATTAGAATCGGTAATTGAATTAACATTGGTAAACAAGACGAAAAAGGACTGACCTTGCGTTGTCGATATAAATCCATCATTACCCGCGCTTGTTTTTCCTTTTGGTCTGCATATTTTTTCTTAATTTCTTCTAGTTCAGGTTGTAAATCTCTTAAAGATTTTTGGGCTTTAATTGACTGACGAGACAAGGGAATAAAAATAAGTTTAATTAACAGAGTTAAAAAAATAATAGCCAAACCTAAATCATGGCCAGGGATAATATTGTAAAAGAAAACTAAAAGATTTAATAAAGGTTCATATAAAATAACTTTGAAAAATTCAATCATAAAAACTCATTTAAACATTTAAATATTAAAACATTGGAACACTGGGAGTAGAACACTTCGCGTTCACTACGGGGCAGGCATTAAAATATTTATTTTGTATATATTTATATTTTATATCTATCTACGAGACGTATCTACGAGGCGAGACCTCGTAGGTGGAAACCTTGTAGGTGGGATTGGACTACGAGGCGAGACCTCGTAGGTGGAGACATCGTTTGTGGGATTGGACTACGAGGCGAGACCTCGTAGGTGGGAGGCTGAGTCTCGAATTCAGGGATTAGGGTCAGACCCCAAGGGGTCAGACCCTGAATTAGGACTACGAGGCGAGACCTCGTAGATAGACATACCAGGCCGGACCTACGAGGCGTAGGCCGGACCTACGAGGCGAGACCTCGTAGATGGAGGCTGAGTCTCGAATTCAGGGATTAGGGTCAGACCCCAAGGGGTCAGACCCTGAATTATATGTTCTTCTGTTTTTATGTTTTTATGTTCTTATGCCTGCCCCGTAGTGAACGCAAAGCGTTCTACTACCGGGGTTCTTATGTTTTTATGTCTATGGTGGGTCCCAACCTCCTTTTGCCCAAGGATGACAACGAAAAATTCTTTTTAAGGCTTTAAAACACCCTTTAACTAAACCATACTTTTCAATAGCTTGATAAGCATATTCAGAACAAGTCGGACGAAATTTACAGGCTCCTGGCCAAGGGTGTAAAAGGGAAAAAAATCCATGGTCAGGAGAAAATGTTTTTTGGTAAAACCGAATTAACTTTAAAACTAATAATTTAGGCCAGGAAAAATAATCCATTATTTATTTAATTAGCCCTTTATTTTTTAAAACTCTAAATAATTCTATTTTTATCTCTGCGTACGATAATAACTTAATATTATTTTTAGTTAAAATCAAAAAATCATAACCAGAAACAATCTGGCCAAGGTTTTCCCTAATCATCGCTCTTAATCTTCTTTTAATTTTATTCCTTGCTACTGCTTTCTTATCCACCTTTAAAGAAACTACGATTCCAAAACGAGAACAATCTAAATTATTTTCTATCCATTTTAAATTAAAATAATGACCACGATAAAATTCTCCCTGCTGCGCTACTCGAGCAAAATCCTTGTTTTTAGTTAAACGATATTTTCGAGAAAGCATTGATAATTTTAAACGCTTAATCTATCTCTTTTTTTATCTCTTCTCTTTTTTAAAACCATTTGACCGGCTTTGGTCCGCATTCGTTTTAAAAAACCATGAGTTCGAGCACGTTTTCTTTTTTTGGGCTGATAAGTTCTTTTAGGCATATACTTTAATATAAAATATTTTAAGATTTAAAACAATAGTCCCGATTCTATCTTAGAATTATTTGAATCTAATAATTAAAATTTATTAGCGGGCGTATTCATTAATTCTTTTTTCTCTAATAACTGTTACTTTTATTTCTCCGGGATATTTTAATTCTTCTTCAATTTGGTCTGCAATTTGACGGGCTAATTTATGAGCTTCTAAATCATCAACTTTTTGAGGAAGAACAAAAACCCTTAATTCTCTTCCGGCTTGAATGGCATAAGTTTTTTCCACTCCAGGAAACTTTTTGGCAATAGATTCCAATTCATCTAATCTTTTAAGATATTCTTCATAAGAATCCTTTCTCGCTCCTGGTCGTGAAGCAGAAATAGCGTCGGCCACTTTAACAATTACAGCTTCTAATGTAGGCGGGTGGTCATCATGATGAGTGGCAATGGGAATTACCACTTCTTTAGATAAACCATATTTTCCCCCTAAATCTTTTCCAATTTCCGGATGAGTCCCCTGAACTTCAAAATCAATAGCCTTACCAATATCGTGGAATAAACCAGCTTTTTTAGCCACATTAACATTAGCTCCTAATTCTTTAGCTAACATCGCGGATAATTGAGCAACTTCAAGAGAATGATTTAAAACATTTTGCCCATAACTGGTGCGATATTTTAATCTTCCTAAAAGTTGGACTAATTTGGGATCAACTTGAGCGATTCCAGTTTCATGAATAGCTTCTTCGCCGGCTTTTCTTATCTCCCGCGCTAATTCTTTTTTAGTTTCTTCTACAATTTTTTCAATTCGGGCTGGTTGAATACGACCATCTTCAATTAATTTTTCTAAAACTAATTTCGCCAATTGACGCCGAATAGGATTAAAAGCAGAAATAAAAACAACTTCTGGAGTATCATCCACAACTATTTCTGCTCCAGTTAATTGTTCTACAACTTTAATATTTCTTCCTTCTCGACCAATAATTCTACCTTTAACTTCATCTGAAGGAAGACTAACTGATGACCTAGTTGTTTCCGCAGTATGAGCGGCGGCATATCTCTCAATCACACTAGTAATTAAAGATTTTGCTTTTTTCTCTATTTCTTCTTCTCCGTATTGTTCCATTTTTCTAATGCGATCTAAAATATCATCTTTCATTCTTTTTTCCAAACTTTCTAAAAGTGTTTTTTTTGCTTCTTCTCTAGTCATTCCAGAAATTTTTTCTAATTCTTGCCGAGCTTCTTCATAAATATTTTTAATCTTTTCTTTTATCTCCTCTAAACGATCGGTTTCATTGTTTAATTCTTGTTGACGCGAATCTAATTCAAGAATTTTCTTCTCAAAAAGAGTCTGTCTTTTTTCTAAGCGGTCCTCTAGTCTTTTAACATCGTCTCTTCTTTCTTTTTCTTCTTTTTTTGCTTTTTCAATAATAGATAAAGCATCTTCTCTGGCTTTAAAAAAAACTTCTTGTTGTTTAACTTTTGCTTTGGTTAAAATTTCTTTTGCTTTAGCTTCGGCTGATTCTGTAATTTTTCTTCCAATTTGACGACGAATTAACCAACCAATTAATATTCCCACGCCAAAGCCAACAGAAATATAAACATAATCTAATAACATATTTTTATTATTAATAAATTAAAAGCCAAAAATATATTTGGCTTTTAAGGATTAATTATCTAATTTTAAAATTATTTCACAATTATTTTATCAATAATACCATATTTTTTTGCTTCTGAAGCATTCATATAAAAATCCCGGTCAGTATCTGATTGGATTTTTTTTAAAGATTGTTTGGTATGTTTAGATAAAATTTTATTAATTCTGTCTCGCACGCGTAAAATATGCTCGGCTCTAATTTTTATGTCTGCGGCCGGACCTTCAGTTCCCCCCATGACCTGATGCAACATTATTTCTGCATTAGGAAGGGCTAAACGTTTTCCTTTGGCTCCGGCTCCTAAAAGAACCGCTCCCATAGAAGCAGCCGTTCCTAAACAAATGGTCATCACCTCAGGTTTAACATATTGCATGGTATCATAAATAGCTAAACCAGCGGTCACTGAACCTCCTAAGCTGTTAATATAGAGCTTAATATCTTTATTTTTATCTTCACTAGCTAAAAATAAAAATTGAGCAATAACAATATTCGCTACTTCATCGGTAATTGTGTCTCCTAAAAAAATTATTCTTTCCTTTAAAAGCCTTGAATATATGTCATAAGCTCGTTCACCGTGAATAGATTTTTCGATAACTGTTGGAACGAGTCTCATATAAATAAATTTTATTAATTATAATATTATTATATAGGAAAAAAATAAGATGTCAATTTTGAAAAGTGGAAAATACTAATCTCTAATTTCATCAAAAATTTGACGAAGGTCATCTACCTTTTCTTCGGTTTGGTCTAAGATTAAATTTATCTGTGGAAGAGGGTTTAATCTTTTTAATCTTTTCCCTAATAAATGGCGCAGATATTTTATTTTTTTAACTAATTCCGCAAAAACTTTTTCTGCTTGAGTAAAGGGAAAAATACTTACCCAAACTTTTGCTTCTCTTAAATTATTACTCACCTCTACTTTTAAAATGGTAATTAAAAATCCGTCCGGGACTTCAAGTTCTCGATTAAAAATAGCCCCCAACTCCCTTTTGATTAATTCATTAACTTGAGATATTTTTTTAGAATCCATATTTTAATAACGAAAAAATTTAAAAGGCTCTTCAGTCAAATCAATGATAATTGAGGGTTGACCACTTAATTTTTCCCCTTTTAGAATAAAATCTACTTTTTCACCAAATTCTCTAGTAATTTTTTTCAAACTAAGACTAGGTTTAAAATCAGCCACATTAGCACTTGTGGTGGTTAAGGGCATATTTTTACTTAATTTTTGACAAACCTCCGAACAAGGCATTCTAAAACCAGCCTTATCAGAGCCAGCGGTAATAAAATTAGGAACTTTTTTTCTTTTTTTTAACAACAAGGTAAAAGGGCCTGGTAAAATAGCTTTTATTATTTTTTTTTGTTTAAGGTTAACCTGGGCTAATTTTTCTATCTCAGAAAAATTTGAAACCATTACTGAAATAGGTTTTTTAAAATCCCGTCCTTTAATTTTAAAAATTCTTTCAACTGCTTTTTGATTAAAAATATCAGCCCCTAAACCATAAAGAGTGTCCGTCGGATAAATAATTATTCCGCCTTTTTGTAAAATTCTTCTTGCTTGGGCAATATTTTTAGAATTCGGGGGATAAATTAACATATTTATTTTTTATAATTCTAAATCAGTTGAAATCTTTTTCATCGCCCTTAAACTTAAAGCTACAAATTCCTCTAAAGAAAGCCCTAAATCCTGACAACAAGAAATTGTTTGTCGATTAGCTCCTCGGGCAAATCCTTTTTCTCGATAACGATGAAGAATATTTTCTGGGGTTAAGTCAGCTATTTTTTTACTAGGAAGAACTAAGGTCGCGGCCACAATTAAACCCGTAATGGGGTCGGCACAAAAAAGAGCTTGAGTAATTCTTTTTTCTCGTGGCAAACCATGAATTTCATTATGAGCTTTAACTGCTTCAATAATATCTAAATCTAAACCTTGTTCTTGTAAAAATTCTGCGCCAATTAAACTATGTTGTTTTGGATTATCTTTAGTTTGTTCATAATCAATATCATGTAATAAGCCGGCTAAAGCCCATTTTTCTTCATTTTCCTTGAAATATTGAGCTAATTCTTTCATCACTGCTTCGACAGATAAACAATGCTTAATTAAATTATTATTTTTAATTTTTTCTTTAACTAATTTTAAAGCTTGTTCTCTTTGCATTTTCAAAAAATTTAAAGCAATTTAAAATTATTAATTATTAAACTAAAATGATAACCTAAGTGTTCCGCGGCTTTTCGGCAATAAGACATTCTTTCTGTGAAAATTTCAAAATATTCCATAATCGAACAAAATTTTGTATCAATTTTTAAAGTTAAATTAATTTTCTTTTGAGCTTTGTTAACTTTAATTTGTGATTTTGTAGTTGCATAATTAACTCGGTCATGAAGGTCTTCTCTAATTTTACTCTGGGCTTGACTTCGGACTCGAGAACGATGCACGTCTGATTTATCAGCTAAAATTACAATAGAAGAAATTGGATTGGTTAGTTTCATATCATATTTATCATGATTAGAAATGGCCTGCATTACCCAAGTCATTTCTCGAGGACTAAAATCAGCTTTTTCCCCAGAAACAGAAAAAAGTTGATGAAATAAAATGGCGCCCCAATAATGATGTTGAGAGCGACCTAAAAAATTTCCCATATCATGACAAAATCCGGCTAAAGCGGCTAATTCCTGCTCTCTTTTACTTAACCCAATTTCTTGAGCCATTTTTTTTGCTCGGCGAGCTACTAAATTGGCGTGTCTTAATCCATGCTCAGTATAATCCAGGGCCCCTAAAGATATTTCACTTTGTTTAATAAATTCTAAAACTTGCGGATTATTTTTTATTTTTTCTAAGGTTAACATATATTTTATTTAAGATTTAATTTTTCTTTTAACTTTATTAAATCAAAGCCAATTATCATTTCCTGGTTAATTTCTGTTACCGGTACACTCATTTGTCCGGTTCTTTTTATAAAATCATCAATCATTTGTTGATTTTCACTTAAATCAATCTCTTTAAATTCAACCTGGTGGTCTTTTAAAAAATCTTTTAGTTGCCGGCAAAAAAGGCAACCAGGAGAAGTATAAACTTTTATTTCCATGGTTTTATTAACTGTTAAAAGTACCGCCGAGGGGAATCGAACCCCTGTTACCAGGATGAAAACCTGGTGTCCTAACCACTAGACGACGGCGGCGTGTTTTACTTTAAATAATTTTTTAATTTAAAAGCATTTTAACAGAAATAAATAAAATTGTCAAAAAAAATCATTGTGCTAAAATTAAACTAGAAATTAAAAATTTTTTATGAATAACAAATCATCACTTATTATCTTGGGTATTGAAACATCATGTGACGAAACTGCGGCCGCAATTTTAAATTATAATCAAAAAAATAATTCTTTTGAAATTATTTCTAATGTGGTTGCCTCTCAAATTTCCCTTCATCAAAAATATGGTGGAATTGTTCCAGAAATAGCTGCCCGAGCCCATCTAGAAAACATTCTCCTGGTAATTGAAAAATCATTAAAGCCAATTAACTCTCTAAAACAAGTTGATTTAATAGCGGTTACTAAAGGGCCAGGATTAATTACCTCTCTTTTAGTAGGAGTAGAAACAGCTAAAACTCTAGCTTATTCTTTTAAAAAACCTTTACTAGGGATTAATCATTTAGAAGGACATCTTTATGCTAATTGGTTAGAATTAATTGATAAAAATTCTAAAAATTATTTTCCGGCCGTTAGTTTAATTGTTTCTGGAGGACACACTGAATTAGGATTAATAAAAAAACAAGGTCATTATTTTAAAATAGGACAAACCAGAGATGATGCCGCAGGAGAATGTTTTGATAAAATTGCTAAACTTTTAAACTTAGGGTACCCTGGGGGGCCGGTTATTGCTAAACAAGCTTGGTCATTTAA
>DKES01000030.1 GCA_002452615.1 Patescibacteria group bacterium UBA6816 | reverse complement strand
CTACGAGGTCTCGCCTCGTAGATAAGAACATAAAAACATAAAAATAAATATTCTAATGCCTGTCCCGTAGTGAACGCGAAGCGTTCTACTACTGGGGTTTAAATAAATTTATATGATTCAACCAGAGACAAGATTAAAAGTTATTGATAATACCGGAGCAAAAGAAATTTTGTGTATTCGAGTTTTGGGCGGTTATAAAAAAAGATATGCTCATATCGGGGATATTATTACGGCGACTATTAAAAAAGCCGTGCCCCACACTTCAGTTAAAAAAGGACAAGTGGTTCACGCGGTTATTGTGAGGACGGCTAAAGAGACGCGTCGTCCAGATGGGACTTATATTAAATTTGATGATAATGCCGCAGTAATCATTGATAAAAAAAATAAAGAACCAAAAGGAACCCGTATTTTTAGTGTTGTGGCCAGAGAATTAAGAGAAAAAGGTTTTACCCGTATCATTTCTCTAGCCCCAGAAGTTTTATAATTTTAGTTTTAAATATGAAAATAAAAAAGGGAGACCACGTTAAAATAATTAGAGGAAAAGACAAAGGAAAAAAAGGCAAGGTTTTAAAATCTTTTCCCCAAGACAACAAAATTGTTGTGGAAGGTTTGAATTTAATTACCAAACATGTCCGTCCTAAAAAACAAGGAGAAAAGGGGCAAAGAATAAAAATGGCCATGCCCTTAGATATTTCTAAGGTAATGTTAATTTGTCCTCATTGTAAAAAATCGATTCGGGGCGGTTATAAAATTTTAGCGGACGGAAGAAAAAAAAGATATTGCCGCCAATGTCAAGAAGTATTTTAAATAAAAATATGAAATTAAAAGAAAAATATTCTAAAAAAATAATTCCTGAATTAAAAAAGGAATTTGGTTATCAAAATAATTTATCTGTTCCCCGAGTTAAAAAAGTTACAGTTAATGTTGGTTTAAATAGAGGAGAGACAGAACATGACCCCAAGTATATTGACTTAGTGGTTGATACTATCGCCACAATTACCGGACAAAAACCCACCATAAAAGAAGCGCGTCGTTCGATTGCTGGATTTAAAATTAGAGAAGGTTTACCCGTGGGGGTTAGTGTTACTTTGAGAAGAAAAAAAATGTATAATTTTATAGACAAGTTAATTAATATTGCTTTACCTCGGGTAAGAGATTTCCGCGGTTTAGAAGAAAAAAATATAGACAATAGCTCTAATTTATCTATTGGTTTAAAAGAACAAACTGTTTTTCCTGAAATAGACCAGGAAAAAATTACCAAGCTTCACGGTCTGCAAATTACTTTAACTACCAATGCTACTAAAAGAGAAGAAGCTTTAACTTTATTTAAATTATTAGGTTTTCCCTTTAGAAAGAATTAATTTTTAAAAAATATTTAAATGGCCACTAAAGCACAAATAGAAAAATCAAACAAAAAACCCAAATATCAAACTCGGTTAGTCCGTCGTTGTTGGCGTTGTGGAAGAAAACATGGTTATATGAGAGATTTTGGTCTTTGTCGGATTTGTTTTAGAGAATTAGCCTCTCAAGGAGGAATTCCTGGAGTAAGAAAAAGTAGCTGGTAACCGGAGGCCTAGACTCTTGGGCAATTTGGTAAGTGGGATTCTATTATCTAATTAACCAATCCCTAATTAACTAATTAACTAATTAACTAACATATGACTGATCCAATTGCTGACATGTTAACAAGAATTCGCAATGCCTTTATCATTAAGAAAAAGGAGATTGTTTTGCCTTATTCAAAAATTAAGCTAGAAATAGCTAAGGTTTTAGAAAAAGAAAATTGGATTCAAAGAGTAGAAGTTTTTTCTCCAGAAAAAGATAAAAATAAATTTAAGCAAATAAAAATTACTTTAAGATATAATAAAGAAGGACAGTCAGTGATTAGCCATATTAAAAGGATTAGCCGTCCGGGTTGTCGTATTTATTTTAAAAAAGATAAAATTAAGCCAGTGCTTGATGGTCGAGGAGTTAATATTTTGTCTACCTCTCAAGGATTAATGACTGGACTACAAGCCCAAGAAAAAGAATTAGGAGGAGAATTAATTTGTGAAATATGGTAAACTGGGTACTTGGGTACTTAGGCAATTAGGATTCTTTTATTTAATTCTCATTAACCAATTAACTAAAATTATGTCAAGAATCGGAAGAAAAATAATTTTAATTCCCAAGGGAGTAGAAATTAAAATAACAGACCAAAAAATTTCTATTAAGGGCCCGCAGGGAAACCTAGAACAAGCTTTACCCAAGTTTGTTAAAATTGAAATTAAAGACCAGGAATTAAAAGTTTTAGTTGATAACCCTGAAAAGAAAGAACAAAAAGCTTGTTGGGGAACTATGGCCGCTTTAATTAGAAATATGATTAAAGGAGTTCAAGAAGGATTTGAAAAAACTTTAGAATTAGTGGGAGTGGGTTATCGGGCAGAGTTAAAAGGAGATAAAATTATTTTGAATATTGGTTTTTCTCATCCGATTGAATTTAATTTACCCGCTAAAGTTGAAGCTAAAGTAGAAAAAAATTCAATTATTTTAAAAAGTATTGACAAACAATTATTAGGAGAAACCGCAGCCAGGATAAGACGTTTTCGTAAACCAGAACCTTATAAAGGAAAAGGAATTAAATATGCCGGAGAAATTATTAGGAGAAAAGCCGGTAAAAAAGTTTCTACGGGAGGAGGTTCTTAGAAAAATAAACAATTTTATGAGTAAAATATTTAAACATTTAAAAAGAAAACAGCGCCAACGCCGTATTCGAAAAAAAATTAAAGGCACCAAAGACTGCCCTCGTTTGTCTGTTTTTCGAAGTAATCAATATATTTATTTACAATTAATTGACGATGAAAAAGGAGTGACTTTATTAGCGGCTAACGACCAGAAATTAAGGAAAGGAAAAAAGAAATTAACCAAAAAAGAAACCGCTTTTCAAATAGGAAAATCATTAGCTGAAGAAGCACAAAAAATGAAAATAGAAAAGATTGTTTTTGACCGAGGAGGTTATCGTTATCATGGTCGAGTCAAAGCAGCGGCTGAGGGAGCCCGTCAAGGAGGTTTAAAATTTTAATATATGCCTAAAAGAAAAATTCAATTTGAAAAAGACCCAGAGTTTGAACAGCATTTAGTAGACTTAGCTCGAGTAACTAGGGTGGTTAAAGGGGGAAAACGTTTAAGTTTTCGTGCCTGTATTGTGATTAATAATAAACAAGGAGAAATTGGAACCGGGATTGCCAAAGGAGCTGATGTTTCTATTGCGATTGAAAAAGCAGTTAAAAAAGCAAAAAAGAATTTAATTAAGCCGCCAATAGTTAATGAAACAATTCCTCATTGGATTAGAGCTAAATACGGAGCAGCCGAAGTCTTGTTAAGACCAGCACCAAAAGGACACGGCATTGTTGCTGGAGGAGTGGTGCGGACAGTTTTGTCTGCGGCCGGAATTAAAAATGTAACCGCTAAAATATTAGGCTCTAATAATAAAATGAATAATGTTCAGGCCACCATTAAGGCCTTACAATCATTTAAAAAAGAACAAGTTTAAGCAGGTAAATTTATGGCTATTAACTTATCCCAATTAAAACCAAATCCTAATTCAAGAAAAAAAAGAAAAAGAATCGGTCGAGGAAATAATAGCTCTGACCCGGGAACTTATTCTGGTCGAGGAATAAAAGGGCAACGGTCTCGTTCCGGAGGCAAAAAAGGATTAAAGGTTAAGGGAATTAAAAATATTATTAAAGGTTTTCCTAAGAAAAGAGGATTTAAAAGAAATACTCCTCAAATTAGCATTATTAATTTGGATTTATTAGAAAAAAAATTTAAAGAAGGGGAGACAATTAATTTAAATAAATTAAAAACAGCGGGTTTATTAAAAAATAATCATAAAAAAGTTAAAATACTAGGTCAGGGTAATTTAAAAAAGAAATTAACTGTCCAAGCTCACTTTTTTTCTAAATCAGCCGAGCAAGCTATTACCAAGGCCGGAGGGAAAGTTATTAAAATGGAAAAATAATTTTATGTTAGAAAAAATAAGACAAATTTGGCAGATTAAAGATTTAAGAAAAAAAATTCTTTTTGTTTTAGGAATTTTAATTATTTTTCGCGTTGCCGCTCATATTCCCATTCCCGGAGTAAATGTTGCTAATTTAAAAGATTTTTTTGGTCGTAATGAAATGTTAGGAATGTTAAATGTTCTTTCTGGGGGAGCCATGTCTAATTTTTCTTTAGTGGCTATGGGAGTAGCCCCTTATATTACCGCTTCAATTATTATGCAATTATTAACCATGATTGTGCCTCGTTTAGAAGAATTAAGTAAAGAAGGTCCAAGTGGAACCCAAAAAATTAATCAATATTCCCGTTTATTAACCATTCCTTTGGCTATTTTACAATCTTACGGTATGATTATGCTTTTTAAACAATCAAGTCAACCTATTATTGGGGATTTGGCTGGCTGGCAATTATTTAATGTTTTAATTGTGATGACTGCGGGAACGGTTTTTTTAATGTGGTTAGGGGAATTAATTACAGAAAAAAAAGTGGGCAATGGAATTTCTTTATTAATTTTTGCTGGAATTGTGGAAGGAATTCCAATTTCTATTCAAAGAACAATCGCTACTTTTTCTGCAGACCAACTTATTAATTTATTAGTTTTAATGGTTTTGGCCTTAATTACTATTGCTGGAGTAGTAATTATTACTGAAGGACAGAGAAATATTCCAGTTACTTATGCCCGAAGAATTAGAGGAAATAAAATGTATGGAGGCACAGATACTTATTTACCCTTAAAAGTAAATCAAGCCGGGATGATTCCTATTATTTTTGCCATTTCTATTGTTTTGTTCCCGGGTTTAATTGGTCAATTAATGTCTCGGTCTGGCACAGCTTTTATTTCTCGTTTAGGGGAAATTATGATGGGTTTAACCCAGAACCAATTAATTTATGGATTATTATATTTTGCTTTAGTGGTGCTTTTTACTTATTTTTATACCAGTATTATTTTTCATCCCCAGCAAATTGCAGAAAATTTACAAAAACAAGGTGGATTTATTCCTGGTTTACGACCCGGTCGTCCCACTTCAGATTATTTATCAAAAGTAAGTAATCGGATTATGTTGGCCGGGGCTTTGTTTTTAGGATTGATTGCGGTTTTACCAATTATTACTCAAAATGTTTTTCGTTTAGCCACCTTTACTGTAGGTGGAGCTGCAATTTTAATTGTGGTTAGTGTGGTTTTAGAAACAATTAGACAAATTGAAGCTCAGATTGCCATGCATGATTATGAAGGGGTTTAATTTTTTTAATTTTTATGACCAGCAAAAAATTTAATTTAATTATTCTGGGCTCAGCTGGAGCTGGAAAAGGAACTCAAGCGCGCTTATTAGCGGAAAAATATAAGATGAAGGTTATTGAAATGGGAGAATTAGTTAGGATGGCGGCTAAACAAAAAAATGAAAAAGGACGTTTAATTGCTTGGATGCACAAAGCCGGAATGCATTTTCCAGATAATTTTATTGAAGAACTTTTTGACCAAAAAATAAAAAAAACAGATTTATCCCGAAGACTTTTAATTGACGGTTATCCGCGTACTGCTGGTCAAGCTTGGGACTTAGAAAGGATTTTAAAAAAATATTATTCCTCACGACCCCATTTAGCCCTTTGGATAAAAATTAATGACCAAGAAGCCATTCAACGTTTATTAAATCGAGCTATTTGTTCTA
Organism: Patescibacteria group bacterium UBA6816; assembly: GCA_002452615.1. GTDB lineage: Bacteria > Patescibacteriota > Patescibacteriia > UBA2591 > UBA6264 > UBA6264. Next base: position 4,136 of record DKES01000030.1, on the reverse strand, counting down.
AATGCGGCCAGATTTTTTTAAAAAGAAATATTAAGAAATGTCCGGTTTGTGGAGGTCAGGTAAAAGTTAGAGATTATGACCAGGATAAAAAATCAATTAAAAAAAGATTAACCTGGTTTCATCAACACGTTATTCCGGCGATTGAATTTTATCGGCGAAGAAAAAATTTAATCATTATTAATGGAGAACAAAAACCAGAAAAAGTGTTTCAGGAAATCATAAGAAAAATAGAAAAAAAATTGTAAAATGATTTCTGTTAAAAATTTTGAGGAAATTAAAACAATGCGTCAAGCAGGCCGTATTTTGGCCGAAGTGATGCAAAAAATTGCTCGGCAAGTTAAGCCGGGCGTTTCTACTTTAGAATTAGATCAGTTAGCGGAAAAACTTATTTTATCTCAAGGAGTTCAACCAGCTTTTAAAGGATATGGAGATAAAAAAAATAGATTTCCCGCCACTCTTTGTACTTCAGTTAACGAACAAGTAGTGCACGCAATTCCTCAGTCCCAAGTTATTTTAAAAAAAGGAGATATTATTGGGTTAGATTGTGGATTAAAATATCAAGGATATTATTCTGATATGGCCATTACTTTAGGGGTGGGAGAAATTTCTCCAGCCCAAGAAAAATTATTAGAAGTGACTAAAAAAGCTTTACAAAAAGGCATTGCTCAAGCCAAAACCGGAAATCATTTAGAAGATATTTCCTGGGCAATTCAATCCTGGGTAGAAAAAAATGGTTTTAGTGTGGTCCGCCAATTAACTGGGCATGGAATTGGAAAAAAATTACATGAACAGCCGAGTGTTTTTAATTTTGGTCAACCTGGTCAAGGGCCAAAATTAAAAACAGGAATGACCTTAGCGATTGAGCCTATGGTTAATGAAGGGGATTGGCCAGTGGCCACTTTAGATGATGGTTGGACCATTGTTACTGAAGATAATAGTTTGTCCGCCCATTTTGAAAATACTATTTTAATTACCCCTCAAGGAGGAGAAGTTTTAACCTCGTTAGAAAAATATGGTTATTTTTAATTATAAAATATTAATTTTATCTAAAACCCGTAGAAAATTTTCTAACGGGGTTAAGTAAAGTTTAAAATGAATTTTTTAGGAATAGACCCGGGAAAAAAATATTTTGGTTTAGCCTTAGGAGAAGAAAAGCTAAAAATGGCTTTTCCTTATCGCGTTCTGGAATTTACTAAGATAAAAGATTTGATTAATGATTTAAAAAATATTTTAGCCAAAGAAAAAATAGATAAGATTATTATTGGTCGACCTTTAAATTTTCAGGGAAACCCGACCATGATTACTAAAGATTTAGATGAAATTATAAAACAATTAGAAAAAGAAATAGAAATTCCTTTGGTTAGTTTTGATGAAAGATTAACCTCTAAAATGGCGAATCGATTATTAGTTGGACAAAAGAAAAATCATGCCGTAGCCGCACAAATAATTTTACAAGATTATTTAGATAAAATTCTAAGTAAAAAATAATGTTTTATTTAACCTTTTTTCTGCTTAGCTTGGGATTATCTCTTATTTTAACTCCTTTAATTAAACACTTAGCCCTTAAAGGAAAAATAGTTGATGACCCTAAAATTAAAAGGAAAATTCATTTAAAACCAACTCCTCTTTTAGGAGGGGTGGCGATTTTTCTTTGTTTTTTTATTCTTTTATTTTTTCTCAGACAAACTGCTTGGTGGAAAGCCGGAGAGTGGAGCCATAAGATTTTAGACAAACATTTGATTGGCTTATTTTTGGCCAGCCTTTTTTTAATGATTGGCGGATTTAGAGATGATAAAAATAATCTTGCTCCGGTTAAACAAATTATTTGGCCGATTTTAGCTTGTTTAACCATTATTATTAGCGGAATTGGAATAGAATTTATTAATCATCCTTTTCAAGAGGGTTATTTATATCTTAATCAGACCAAAATACCAATTTTAACCTTAAAAGGAGTTCCTTATTATTTTACTCCTTGGGCAGATTTAATTACTTTTTTCTGGCTTTTTATTTTAATGTATTCCACTAAATTATTAGATGGTTTAGATGGATTAGTTTCTGGTCTGACAGTTATTGGCGCTTTAGTCATGGCCGGACTTTGTTTTTTAACCCCTTTTTATCAACCTGATGTTGGGGTAATGGCTTTAATTTTAGCCGGAGCCAGCTTAGGTTTTTTATTTTTTAATCGTCATCCCGCTAAGATTTTTTTAGGAGAAGGAGGAAGTTTATGGGCTGGTTTTATTCTAGGAGTTTTAGCTATTATTTCTGGGAGTAAAGTAGCTACCACTTTTTTGATTCTAGGGCTGGCTATTATTGATTTAATTAGTGTTTTTATTCAGCGTGTTTTTATTAATCACCAATCTCCTTTTAAAGGAGACCAAAAGCATTTTCATTTTCGCTTATTAAAAGCCGGATTTTCTCATTCTCGAGCTGTTCTTTTTTATTGGATTTTTGCCCTGGTTTTTGGTTTAAGCACCTTATTTTTACAAACCCGGGGCAAAATTATTGCTTTAATCCTGTTAATTTTTTTAGGAGTCGGATTAATTAGTTTTTTTTCCTTAAAAAAATCTTCTTAATCAAAAAAAGGCTTTATTGACAGGCCTGATTAAACCGATTATACTAAAAATAAGGATTTTTAATTTAAAATACTAATATATTTTTATGGAAGAACCAAAAACTTCCTCTTTAAATCCCTCTGACCGCACAGAAGACATTGTTTTATTTGCTAAGACTAATTATCGGAATATTAGTCGTCGTTTTGGGATTAAAACTGTTGACCGACGTCAACACATGTATTTTATTGGTAAAACCGGAACAGGAAAGTCAACTATTTTTGAAAACATGGTTTATCAAGATATTCAGGCGGGCCGAGGAGTAGCCGTAGTTGATCCTCACGGAGAATTAGCTGAAAAAGCTTTAAATTTAGTACCGGCCAATAGAATTAATGACGTCATTTATTTTAATCCCGCTGATATTGATTATCCCATTGCCTTTAATGTTTTAGAAAGAGTAGGGGCAGAACACCGTCATTTAGTTGCTTCAGGATTAGTCGGGGTTTTTAGAAAAATTTGGGCTGATTCTTGGGGCCCGCGTTTAGAATATGTTTTAAGAAACACTATTTTAGCCTTGATTGAATATCCAGGGAGTACACTTTTAGGAATTATGAGACTTTTAGTAGATAAGGATTTTAGAAAAAAAGTAGTGGAGCGAATTACTGACCCGGTAGTAAAGTCTTTTTGGGTGGATGAATACCCTCATTATCCGGAAAAATTAAGAACTGAAGCGATTTTACCAATTCAGAATAAAGTGGGGCAATTTTTATCAACTTCTTTGATTAGAAATATTGTGGGTCAGGTTAAATCTAAAATTAATCTTCGCGAAGTCATGGACCAAAAAAAGATTTTAATTATGAATCTTTCTAAGGGTCGGATTGGTGAAGATGCTTCTTCTTTATTGGGAGCGATGATGATTACAAAAATACAATTAGCGGCGATGAGTCGAGTAGATGTTCCAGAAGAAGAACGTCAAGATTTTTATCTTTATGTTGATGAGTTTCAAAATTTTGCTACGGAATCTTTTGCTAATATTCTTTCTGAGGCGCGAAAATATCGTTTAAATTTAATTTTAACTCATCAATATATTGGCCAGCTTAGAGATGAACTTGTGCGAGATTCTATTTTTGGTAATGTGGGAACAATTGTTGCTTTTCGCGTAGGAGCAGAAGACGCGGCTTTTTTAGCTAAAGAGTTTTATCCTCGTTTTGATGAAACAGATTTAGTAGATTTAGACCGATATAATGTTTATGTTAAATTAATGATTGACGGAGTAACTTCAGAACCCTTTTCCGCGATTACTTTACCCCCGATTTCTCAACCAGAAGGTCATCAGGAAAAAATTATTCGAGTTTGCCGAGAGCGTTATGCTGAACCAAGAAAAGTAGTCGAAGAAAAAATTGGGCGGTGGAGCGGTGTTATTCAACCCGGAGAACAATTTCCTGACTCTCCTTTAGAAAAATATGAATCAAAATGTGATAATTGTGGAAAAGTTGTTTATACTCCTTTTATTCCCGATGGAATTAGACCGGTTTATTGTAAGAAATGTTTAAAAAAAGCTCGAGAAGAACAAACAGAAAAAAAAGA
>DKES01000031.1 GCA_002452615.1 Patescibacteria group bacterium UBA6816 | reverse complement strand
TTTGGAATTGATTGTTCTACTGGTTCGGCTTGTACTTCAACTTCTTTAAAGCCTTCTCATGTGATGATGGCCATTAGCGTTAAACCAGAATTGTCTCATTCTTCTTTAAGATTTACTTTGGGTCGAGGAACTAAAAAAAGAGATTTAGATTATACTTTTAAAAAACTTAAATTAGTTGTTCAAAGATTAAGGAAGATTTCTGCCCTTAAAATTAATAATTAAATATAAACTTATGGGATATTTTAATGAAAATAGTCAAATTATGGATCATTTTCTTCATCCTCGTAATGTAGGAAAAATAAATAATCCTGATGGGATTGGCAAAATTGGCAATCCTATGTGTGGAGATATTATGGAACTACAAATTAAGGTTAAAGAAGGAATAATTACTGAAGCTAAATTTCAAACCTATGGTTGTGCGGCGGCCATTGCCTCCACTTCAAGTTTAACTGAATTAGTTAAAGGGAAAACTATTAAAGAAGCTTTAGAAATATCTCACCGAAAAATTAGAGAAGTTTTAGGCGAGATGCCGTCTCATAAATATCACTGCACTGTTTTAGCCGAACAAGCTTTAAAAGCTGCTATTGAAGATTATCAAAAGAAAAATGATTAAAAAAAAGGAACAAAAAGTAGCCATTGCCATGTCCGGAGGACTTGACTCTTCAGTGGCTGCTTTTTGTTTAAAACAAAAATATAATCAAGTTATTGGGATTACTTTAAAATTAGGACCTTTTACTGACAAGGCAGTACTTCAGGCTCAGAAAATAGCCCAAAATTTAGAGATTAAACACCAGGTTATTGATTTAACTAAAGAATTTACCCAAAAAATTATTTCCCCTTTTTGTCAAAATTATTTTCAAGGATTAACTCCTAATCCTTGTATTTGGTGTAATGAAAAAATTAAATTCGGACTTTTATTTGCTAAAATAAAAGAACAAGGCTTTGATTATTTAGCGACTGGACATTATGCAAAAATAAAAAAAAGAAAAGGACAATTTTGTCTTTTTCAAGCCAAAGATAAAAGTCGCGACCAGTCATATTTTTTGTATCGTTTAAACCCAGACCAATTAAGTCAATTAATTTTTCCTTTGGGAAAATTAACCAAACAACAAGTTAGAAAAATTGCTAGAGAAAATAATTTAGATTTAGCTAAAAAAGAATCTCGAGAAATTTGTTTTGTTAAAGATGATTACCGTGAGTTTATAAAAAACAACTGTTTTTTGAATTCTTCTCCAGGATTAATAAAAGATAAAGAAGGAAATATTTTAGGAAAGCATCAAGGATTACCCTTTTATACTATTGGACAGAGAAAAGGGTTAATAAAAGGACAAAAAGAGCCAGTTTATGTAATTGCTATAAATAAAGAAACAAATAGTTTAATTATTGGCCAAGAAAAAGATTTATATAAAAGAGAGCTAAAAGCAAAGAATATTAGCTGGGTTAATAAAAAACTCAGACTTCCATTAAAAATAAAAGCTAAAATTAGATATCGACATAAACCTACTCAAGCAATAGTTACCAAAAAGGATAAAGAAGAATTAAAAGTAGAATTTAAAAAAGCCCAGAGAGCAATAACGCCTGGGCAGTCAGTAGTTTTTTATCAAAAAAATCAAGTTTTAGGCGGAGGAATTATTACTGAATTTAATTAATCTTTTTAAAAGATTATAAATTTAAAATTAAATTAAACAAAAATACACAGGTTGAACCTGTGTATTTTAAATTAATACTGGTGCCGGAGGCGGGACTTGAACCCGCACGATCTTGCGATCACAAGATTTTAAGTCTTGCGTGTCTGCCAATTCCACCACCCCGGCATATTTTAAAAGAGCGGGCGAGCAGAATCGAACTGCCGTCTCGACCTTGGCAAGGTCGCATAATAGCCACTATACGACGCCCGCAATTTTTAAAACCTATTTAATATTTTAAGGGATAAATTATTTTTTTCAAGATCTAAAACAGCAAAAGAGGGTTGATAAGAAATGTTAGCCAAGTTTCCTGGGTTAGCCATTTTGGTTCGGTTGATTTGTTTTTCCCAGGGTTTATGTGTATGTCCGTAAAAAACATAATCATATTCTTGAAGCTGGCTTAATTCTTCTGCTTTTTCTGGATAATGAGTAAAAGCAATTTTTTTATTTTCTCTAATCAAAGTGCCAATTTGACCATGGATTTTTAAAGGAGGAAAAATTTTTCCTTTAGAGATAAAATCTTCTTTTATGTCCGCGTTGCCATAAACAAAATGAATTTTAGCTGTTAATTGATTTGGCCAAGCTTCAATAAGGGTCTTTATTCTAGTTAAATCTCCGCAATGAATTATTTCTTTGATATTTTCTTTTTGACAAAAATTTAAAGCTTTTTTTAAATTAATTATTTGGTCGTGAGTGTCAGAAAAAATAGCGATTTTTATCTCTGAAAACATGAAATTTGTTGATTAAATAATAATTATAAAGATTGTTTTTTTAACCAGTTGATTACCTTTTCATTGGTAATCATGTTTTTAAGATAAGCCCGGCCTTCAAGAGATTTAATATTTTCTAAGATTTTTGATTGTCCTTGATAAGTTTCTTCTAATTTTTTAATTTCTGTTTCTATTTCTTCTTCTTCGGTTTTAATGTTTTCTTTTTGGGCAATTTCTTTAATAATGAGGGCGGTTTTAATTCTTTGCTCGGCTTTAGGTCTGAATTCTTTTTTTAATTCTTCCTCACTTTTTTTAATAGATTTTAAATAATCATCAAATTTAGGAGAAGTCGGGTCATCAGGTCTTTCAATACTGCCTTTTAATTCAACCATCATTTTTTCTATTTCGTGATTAATTAATATCTCAGGAATTTCTTCAAATTCAGACCGGTCAATAATTTTTCCTAAAAGGTCTATTTCTATTTTTTGATTTTCTCGTTGTTCTTTTTCTTTTAAGATATTTTCCTTAATTTTTTCTTTTAATTCTTTTAAATTTTGAAATGGCCCCATGGATTTAGCCCAATCATCATTAATTTCTGGCAAATTAATTTGGAAGACTTCTTTAACCTTAGCTTTAAAATTAACTAAGCGCCCGGCTAATTTTTTGTCATAATGGTCGCTGGGGTATTGATGAAAAAAAGATTTTTCTTCTCCCTTGGTAAGTCCTTTAAGATTTTCTGATAAACCGGGTAAAAATTGATCTTGCCCAACCACAAAAGTAAAATCTCTTATTTGGCCGCCTTCTAAGGGAACATTGTCAACTGAAAGGTCTAAATCAACTTTCATTTTATCTTTTTTTTGACTAGGTTTTAGGGTTGCGACTTCTTTTCCGGTCATGGATTGAAGTTGGTCAAGAGATTTTTTTAACTCTTCTTCAGTTACTTCTACTTTTTCTTTTTTAATTTTTATTTTTTTATAATCACCCAGAGAAACCTTGGGTAATAAAGGAATGGTTAATTTAAAAATTAAAGGATTATCAGGAGCTATTTTTTGAATCTGAATTTGAGGGGGAGCCACCGGAGTAATTTTTTCTTTCTCTAAAATTTGCGGATATTTATCATTAATGGCTTTTTCCGCAGTTTTTTCCAAAACCTTTGTTTCTTCAATTTCTTGTTTAACTAAATCTAAAGGAGCTCGGCCCGGTCGAAAACCCTTAATACTAACTTCCTTTGATAACTCTTGCCAAGCTTGGTCATAAAAAGGTTTTACTTCTTCAGTAGAGAGTTCAACAGTGATTTCTATTAAATTTTGTGGTTGTTTTTTTGTTGTTATTTCCATAAAGATATTTTTTATTTTTTATTTTTTTTCTTAGTTGTTTTCTTTTTTACTGTTTTTTCTTTGCTCTTTTTTTTCTTTTCTTCTTTCTTATCTTCTTTCTTTTCTTCTTTGTCTTCTTGCACTTCTAGTTTCCAGCCAGTTAATTTAGTGGCTAAGCGGACATTTTGCCCGTCTTTACCAATGGCTAAAGAAAGTTGCTCTTTTTTTATTTTAACCAGAGCACTTTTATCTTCCTCTTTAATTTTTAAAGAAGAAATTTTTGCCGGGGAAAGAGCATTGGCAATAAATTTTTCTATGTTTTCGTCATATTCAATAATGTCTATTTTTTCTCCACCAATTTCATTAATAATAGTTTGAATTCGAACTCCTCGTTGACCAATACAAGCTCCAATAGGGTCAATAGATTCTTCTTCAGTATAAACAGCAATTTTAGAACGAAAACCTGCTTCGCGGGCAATGTTTTTTATTTTTACTGTTCCATTGGCAACCTCGGGAATTTCTATTTTAAAAAGTTCTTTTAAAATATCAGGGTGTCGTCGAGAAACAATAATTTCCGGACCCCGGGACATTTTTTCTACTGAAAGAAGATAAACTTTTATTTTTTGGTCGGAGCGATAATTTTCTTGTCTAACTTGTTCTGGGGGAGGCAAAATGGCCGTGGTATCACTTAAATCTATTAAAAAAGATTGTCTTTCTTTTCTTTGAACAATTCCCGTAACAACAGTTCCTTCCAATTTTTTATATTTTTCAAAAATATTATCTCTTTCTGCTTCTCTTAACCTTTGAATAATTACTTGCTTGGCTGTTTGGGCTGCAATGCGTCCGAATTCAGAGGGGACCTCTAATTTTTTTTGTACCAGATCGCCTACTTTTATTTTTTTTGCCTTTTTGTCTAAATTTTTCCAAGTCGGGTCTTGAAGAACTTCAGAAATTTGAATTTCAGTTTTAGGATTAAATCGTTTTTTTTCTTCTCCTTCCTCTAAAGAAGATTCCTCTTCTAAAGATTCTTCTTTATCAGTTTGTTCTTCTTCTAAAATATCTTCAACCACGGTTTTTTCATCAAAAACTTTCATTTTTCCCGAAGCCGGGTCAAAAATCACTTTTAAATTTTGTTGTTTATTGCCAAAATCTTTACGATAAGCCGAAGACAAAGCTTGTTCAATCGCCTCTAAAACTTTTTCTTTAGAAAGTTTTTTTTCTTGGCAAATTTGATCAATAGCGGATAAAATAGTTTCCATAAGATTAAAATAAGATAAATTAAACTAGCTTAGAGTCTTTAAGCTAGTAAGAACATTATAACAAAGACAAATAAAAAGGCAAGGGTTTTTTTATTGTTTAATAAAAATTAAACCATAGTGATAAGGACCGGCCACAAGTTCTTTTTTTAATTTTAAGCCTTGTTTTTGTCCGTATTTTTTAAGATATTCTGGGTCAGTTCGATTTTCTACTGGGGGACCAAAAGGAGTTTTTATTTTTTTCCAGTCCGTGATTAAAAGTTTTCCGCCTTTTTTTAAAATGCGAATAGCTTCTTGAATAATTAGTTCATCTTTTTGGGTTTGAAAAAGCACATTATTTAACATCGCTAAATCAATTGAAGAGTCAGGCAGGCGAGTTGAATTAAGAACTTCTAAATCAGCCCAAATAGTCTTTATATTAGGAAGCCCAAATAAATTAGCCAAACTTTTAACATCTTCTAAAGAAGTTTCTAAAATATCTACAGCATAAACCAATCCCTGGTCACCAGTTAGTTTAGCGGCCTGAAGAGTAAAATAACCGCGCCGGCCACATCCTAAATCAGCAATTTTCATCTTTTCCTCAATTCCAGCTTTTTCTAATAAGGAGCAAGCGTCAATAAGTTCATTTCCTCCGGGGACTTTTGTTGTTTGTTCTTTGTCCATAAATGATTATTTAATCTAATTTTAAAATATTTTTATAAAATTGGCAATGACTTAATGAATTGCCAGCCAAAGACCAAGAATAACCATAAAGATATTAATAATCCAAAAGCGAGCCACAATCTTTTCTTCGGCCCAACCTTTTAATTCTAAATGATGGTGTAAGGGAGCCATTTTAAAAAATCTGCGGCCTAAACCATAACGCCAAAAAGTTTGGATAATTACGGAAAATATTTCTACTAAGAAAATAAAGCCAAAAAAGGGAATTAAGAAAAGACGGTTTTGGGCAATCATCATTACCGCAAACAAAGCTCCCATTGATAAAGAGCCAGCGTCTCCCATTTGAAAACGAGCCGGCTTAACATTAAAATAAGTATAAGCAATTAAAGAACCAATTACCGTGGCGTTAAGAATGGAAAAAGGAAGACTGCCTTGGAAATAACTAAGAATAGCCAAACCAACAAAAGCAGACACCAGCACCCCTCCAGACAAACCATCTAAGCCATCAGAAATATTCACGGCATTAGCAAATAAAATCACCGTAAAAATAATAATGGGAATCATCCAATAACCTAAATAAATTTCTCCGTTAAAAGGAATCCAAACATGAAGCCATTCTTCTCCTAATTTAAAAACAATCCACCAGGCTGTAATGGCCCCGGCAGTGAACTGAAGAATAATTTTTTCATGAGGCAAAACTCCTTTAGTGGGCTGGGGACTAAAAATATGAAAAGCATTTTTAAAAATTATCCAAGGAAGAGTAAGAATTAAAACACCGCGGTATAACTTACAAGGATGAGTTTTAATTATTGCTAAGTTTTCTTTTAAAGAAGAAACAGTTCTTTTTTTACCAAAAATATTAGAAAGGTCATCCCAAACGCCTAAAAAAGCAGATAAACACATTACTCCAATAGGAACAAAAGTAAATCTTTTATCCCAGTTAAAAAAGACAGTCAGGAATAAAATAACTAGAACCATTAAAAGTCCTCCCATAATAGGAGTTCCTTCTTTTTTTAAGCGTTGACTAATTCCGCGAGAGGGGTCAAGCTCAAAGCTTCTTTTTATTTTTAATTTTTTTAGAACATATATTAGAAAAGGAGCAAAAATAAAAGCTATTAACGCAGAAACAATAGTAAATAAAAGGGAATGAGAGAGGATAAAATAATTAAAAATATTCATCGGTTTTTAAAAATTTAAACGTTTAATAGTAATTTCATGATTCATTTTCTCGGCTAATTCTTCTAAGTTGTTTTTTTCCAAAAAAATAGTTTGTTCTTTTATTCCCGGGCCAAAATAATCTTTATCTTTTGGTCGAGGAGCATGAATATAAGTTATTTTTTTTATTTGGTCTACTTCTTTTTCTATTTCTGTAATAATATAGATGTGTCTTAAATTATCTTGAATAATTAAGTCTCCGGGAAGAATTTCTGAGAAATTTTTTACTTTTAAACTATTTTTATCTTTAGCTAAGACCCGAACACTGATATTTTCCACGGGTCTTAATTTAGAAACAAGATAGCGCCAAGGATTAAGCCAAGGAGAAGCAATTTTTATTTTTTTTAAAATATTAATACCTTTTTTTTCTTTATACAAAGCTTGGGTAATATAAACCGCTAAACCAGAGCAATCAATGCCTAAATTATGGTCTGCCATTAGCTTATATAGTTCTGGTTCTGAAATTTCATTTAAGTCTATTTGTTTTTTTTGGGCAATAAATTTTACTTCATCAACAATTTCTTTGGCCGTGGCTTTACCTAAAAAAACCCTTAAACCGGCTCGGGCATTTTCTATATTAGTAAAGTAGGGACAAACAATTACTTTATTATTAACTCTCATTTTTAAATAAGAATCAATAACATTTTGAGCTAAAGAGGGAAGATTTAAAGTCATATTTTTCTACTTATAATTTTTATTAGAACAAAAAAGTTTTTGGTGGACCTAGGCAGAATCGAACTGCCGCTCCTACATTGCAAATGTAGCGTTCTACCACTAAACTATAGGCCCCCTTGATTAAAAATTATCAAAGAGTTTTTAATTCCCTCCTAATAAATTAAAAAAACCATTTAAAATATCACTCCAGATTCCAGTAATTACAAAAAGGCCTAAGAAAATAATAATAATTCCTAGAATTTTATAAAAAAATCTAGTTCCTCCTTCGTAAGATAAATGTTCTTCGGCCCAACTGACCCGGCCAAAATTTCTTAAAAGCCACTCACTTTTCCAAGTGGTCATAAATCCGGCCCCGACAATTAAAAGACCGATTACAATGTGAAACATCTTAAAATATTTTATAATCTTAAGTGCGCACGGATGGAATCGAACCATCTACCTATTGTTTATAAGACAATTGTTCTACCAATGAACTACGTGCGCATTTTAAAATATTTGTCTGATATTGCTTTTATGTATTTATTATATTCCTAATCCCTAATCCCCAAGCACCCAAGTACCCAAGTACCCAATCCCCAAGTACCCAATCCCCAAGCACCCAATCCCCAAGTACCCGAGTTTCTAATTTAACATTTTAGCACTTTAGACCAGATTGTCAAAGATTTTTATTCTTGCGAGAAAACCTCATTATGTTAAAATATCAGAAACAGTATTTATTATTAAAAGAATTTTTATGGCGGATTTCAAAAAACAAGAAATTATTTCCCAAGAAGAATTTCCCGAAGATAAAAGAATGGATTTAACCCTTAGACCCAAAACTTTATCTGATTTTATTGGTCAAGAAAGATTAAAAGACAATTTAAGAGTTTTTATTGCTGCGGCTCAACAAAGAAAAGAATCTTTAGACCATGCTTTATTTCACGGGAGTCATGGCTTGGGTAAAACCACGCTGTCATATATTATTGCTCAAGAAAGGGGAGTGGATATTAAAATTACTTCTGGACCCGCTTTGGAAAAGGTAGGAGATTTAGCTGCCATTTTAACTTCTTTAGAGGATAAAAGTATTTTATTTATTGATGAAATTCATCGACTTAACCGAGCCATTGAAGAGGTTTTGTATCCGGCCATGGAAGAATATGCTATTGATTTAGTAGTGGGGCAAGGGCCGAGCGCTAAAATTCTTAGATTGAATTTACCTCGTTTTACTTTAATTGGAGCCACCACTCGTCCAAGTTTAGTTTCGCCTCCTTTAAGAGATCGTTTTGGAGCAGTTTATCAATTGAATTTTTATGAAGTGGAAGAAATAAAACAAATTATTATTCGGTCCGCTAAAATTTTAGGAATGAGAATAAGTTCTTCGGCGGCACAGGAGATTGCTCAAAGTTCACGTTTTACTCCGCGGGTAGCAAACCGACTCTTAAAAAGAGTGCGGGATTATGCTCAAGTAAAGGGGAAGAAAGAAATAGACCAAGAAGCAGCCAGACAAGCCTTGGAAATGTTAGAAATTGACCAATCAGGATTAAATCAAATAGACCGAAAAATTTTAGAAGTTTTAATTAGTAAGTTTAATGGCGGACCAGTGGGAATTAAAACTTTAGCCGTGGCTACCGGAGAAGATATTGCTTCTTTAGAGGAAATTTATGAACCATATTTAATTCAATTAGGTTTTTTAAATCGAACTTCTCGAGGAAGAGTCGCCACAGAATTATCTTATCAACATTTAAATTTTAAAAATAAATTATGTTAAAAAATTTTTCTTCTAAGAAAAATATTGCAATTTCTATTCTGGTCCTGATTTTTATTTTTTCTTTAGGATTTTCCTTAGGACAAAGATATGCTTTTCAATCAACAACCTTGTCAATGTTTAAATCTTCTTCTCCTGATTTTGACCAGGATATGTTTTGGCATGTTTGGGCCACCATTAAAAAAAATTATGTTAATCAGCCCGTAGAAGACAAAGACCTTTTTTACGGTGCTTTAAAAGGATTAGTTATGGGATTAGATGACCCTTATTCAACATTTTTAGAACCGGAAATGGCTAAAGAATTTTTAGAAAGTATGTCTGGGAGTTTTGAAGGAGTGGGTATGGAAATAGGAATAAAAGACGGAAGGTTAACTGTGGTTGCTCCTTTGCCTCATACCCCGGCTTTTCGAGCTGGTTTGCGCGCCGGAGATAAAATTTTTGCCATTAATGGAAAAGATACTAGTACCATGAATTTAGATGAAGCCGTTCATTTGATTCGTGGCCCTAAAGGAACTCCAGTAGTTTTAACTATTTGGCATCCCGGGGAGAATGCCACAGAAGAAGTGAGTATTATTAGAGACGTTATTAATATTAAAACTGTTTCTTGGGAATTAAAAGAAAATCAAATTGCTTATTTATCAATCACTCATTTTAATGAAGAGACCTGGTCTGAATTTAAAGACATTGCCCAAGTGATTGTCCGGGCCGACCCCCAAGGATTAATTGTTGATTTAAGGAATAATCCTGGAGGATATTTAGACACCGCGGTTAAAATAGCTGGTTATTGGATTGCGGATGAAGTCGCGGTTTTTTCTAAAGATTCTTCTGGAAAAGAAACAGAATATCATGCTTCAGGAAAAGGAGAATTAAGTCATTTGCCCACCATTGTTTTAGTTAATCAGGGTTCAGCTTCAGCTTCAGAAATTCTTGCCGGAGCTTTACAAGATTATGACCACGCCGTGATTTTAGGCGAACAAACTTTTGGCAAGGGTTCAGTTCAAGAATTAGAAAGTCTTTTTGATGGTTCTGCCTTAAAATTAACCGTGGCTAATTGGTACACACCTTTAGGCCGTTTTATTAGCGAAGAGGGAATTGTTCCTGATATTAAAGTAGAATTAACAGAGGAAGATTTTATTAACGAGCAAGACCCTCAACTAGAGCGCGCCCAGTCTATTTTAGCGGAGAAATTTTTAGAAGAATAATTTTAAAATAAAAAAAAGCTCTTTGGGCTTTTGTAAATAATTTTAATTTAAATAATTATTCTACGCTAACAAATTTTCTTTTTACTAATTTACCATCAAATTTTTTTGCTTTTTTTTGCAAAAAATGAACTTTCCCTTTAGTGGTTGCATAAAGAGTATCATCTTTTCCCCGTTGAACTCCTTTTCCAGGGTGGAACTTAGTTCCTCTTTGTCTAATAATAATAACTCCGGGCCAAACATTTTGTCCGCTGGAAGCTTTAACGCCTAGTCTTTTAGATTTTGAGTCCCGGCCCAACGAAGTTGAACCTCCTGCTTTTTTGTGTGCCATAAATTAATTTTAATAAATTTTAAAAACCTGTCAAGCCCCAATCCCCAAGTTCCCAATCC
>DKES01000028.1 GCA_002452615.1 Patescibacteria group bacterium UBA6816 | reverse complement strand
AAATCTGAGTTAACTGAGGAATGACAAAAATCATCATTAAAACCATCACCACAATTACTGCTCCTATCACAAAAATAGGATAAATCATTGAGCCTCTGATTTTGCTCATTAAATCATAATTTTTTTCTTTTTCATCAGCTAAATATTTTAAAACTTCGTCTAATTTTCCCGCTGTTTCTCCAGCCCGCACCATATTGATATAAAAATCATCAAAAACTTTAGGATATTTTGCCAAAGAAGAAGAAAACCGAGTTCCGCCGCGAACATCTTCAGCAATAGAATTAACCACTCCTTTAAGATAGGGTTGAGCTGTTTGACGGGATAAAATTTCTAAAGCTTTGACCAAAGGAAGTCCGGCCGTAACCATAACAGAAAGCTGGCGAGAAAGAAAAACAATATCTTTGGGTTTGGCCTTATTTAAAAAAGAAATATTAATTGATTTTCGCCAAAAAGGAACCGCCCCACTTTCTTTTAAAGAAATAATAATCAAATCCCGTTTTGACAAAACATCTATGGCCACTGACTGATTAATCGCCTCAACTGTTCCTTCAATGGTCTCTCCTTTTGAATTTTTTGCCTTATAATCAAATAACATTATTTTTTTATTATACTCGCTAAAATAAATCCCGGTCCTTAACTGTTTAGCCGCGCCTTAATAAAGAACGGAAAACCTCTTCATCAACCGCATGTTTAACTGCCTCTTCTGAAACAACTTGTCCAGAAGTAACTAAATCCGCCAAAGACTGCTCTAAAGAAACAGAAGTATCGTCTTCAGTGGTTTGAATAATTCCAGACAACTGATGAAGTCGTCCGGTGGCAATTACATTTTGAACCGAAGGACTTCCAGGTAAAACTTCTAAAGCCCTTACTCGGCCCCCACCCATTTTAGGAACTAAACGAGAAACAACAATGCCTCCTAAGTTTTCACTTAAAAAATAACGAGCACTCTCTCTTTTATCTGCTGGATAAAAATGAAGAATTCTTTGAATAGTTTTTAAAGAAGAAGCCGTGTCCATCATGGTTAAAACTAAACTACCGGCTTCAGCCAGGGCAAAAAGTTCATCCATTATTTCTGCATTATCAACTCGAGAAACCATCACCACGTCAACATTTCTTCTCCGGATATAACGTAATCCCTGAAGAAAAGATTTAGTGTCTTTTCCCACTTCTCTTTGTTCAACCACGCTTTTTATTCCCCTAATTTCTGCTTTAATGGGATTTTCCACGGTCGCAATAAATTTTTTCTGATTTTTATTTAAATAATCCAATAAAGAAATTAATAGAGTGGAACGTCCAGAATCACGCGGACCAGTCACAAAAATAATTCCCTTTAATAAAGAAGTTAACCGCTTAACCATATTAGGCAAACCCAATTGCTCTAAACTAATAATTTCCTGGGAAAGAAGTTTTATTCGGCAAGCCGGATAACCTTTTTGATAATAAAGATTAATCTGACAATTCCCTATTTTACCAATATTCTTAACTACTTCAATTTCTCTTTTTTGGTTTAATTTTTCTTTTTCTTCTGCTTCTAATAAAATATCAGTTAAATCATCAATAAAAGACCGGGAAATAATTCCTTCTCCAGTCATGCTTTTTGTTTCTCCGTCAATTCTTAAAAAAGGCACTTGAGCGGGCAAAAGATAAATCTCTGAAGCCTGTCGTTCTATTGATTCCCGACAAATACGATTTAAAACGCTTTCTGTTTGAGTACTCATATTAAAATTATTAAAATATTTATTTTGTATTTATCTACGAGGCGAGACCTCGTAGGTGGACCTCGTAGGTTTATCTACGAGGCGAGACCTCGTAGGTGGAATGTTATCTACGAGGCGAGACCTCGTAGGTGGAGGCTGAGTCTCGAATTCAGGGATTAGGGTCAGACCCCAAGGGGTCAGACCCTGAATTAACTTATGCCTGCCCTGTAGTGAACGCGAAGCGTTCTACTACTGGGGTTCTAATGTTTTTCCCAATCCCCAAGTACCCAGGTTCCCAATCCATGTTTTCTGTTTTCTATTCTTATTCCCGGGCCGCTCTTAAAACTTCTTCTAAAGAAGTAACTCCTTTTAAGGCTTTAATATACCCATCTTTAAGCATCTCAATCATTCCTTGACGCTTAAATTCTTCTTTAATTTCTTTAATTTTACAACCACTGGTAATAATATTTTTCATTTCTTCTGATATTTCCAAGACCTCAAAAATGCCAATTCGTCCCTGATAACCTTCGTTATTGCAACGCGAACAACCTTTGCCGTGATAAAATTTTAAACGCCCATTTTTATTATGATACTTTTCTAAATCAAAATCAGGAACTTCTTTTAATTCTTTGATAATATTTTTTTCCATTTCTTCTGAAACCTGTATTTCTTCAGCACAATAAGGACAGATTTTTCTAACTAATCGCTGGGCCACAACTAAATTTACAGAAGAAGCCACTAAAAAGGGTTCTACTCCCATATCAATAAAACGGGGCACGGCGCCAAAAGCATCATTAGTGTGAAGGGTGGACAAAACAATATGACCGGTTAAAGCCGCGTGCGTAGCTAATTCCGCGGTTTCATTATCCCGAATTTCTCCAACCATAATCACGTCCGGGTCTTGACGCACTACTGACCGTAATCCAGAAGAAAAACTATAACCAATTTGCGGTCGAACTTGAGACTGATTAACTCCGTTTAAAAAATATTCAATTGGGTCTTCTAAAGTAATAACATTAACTTCAGTTTTATTTAATATTTTTAAAGCCGCAAAAATAGTGGTAGTTTTACCACAACCAGTCGGACCAGTGATTAAAATTAAACCATGTGGCCGACTTAAATTTCTTTCAATGGCTTCTAATCCTTTCCCCCAAAAACCCAAATCTTTTAAATTAAACACTTTACTGGCCGGGTCTAAAATTCTCATCACTACTTTTTCTTTTTCAAAAAGAGGTAAAATGGAAATTCTTAAATCTATTTTTCTTTGGGCGACCATAATTCTAATTCGACCATCCTGAGGAACTCTGGTTTCATCTAATTTTAGATTAGCCATTACTTTTATTCGCGAAACAATAGATGGATGAAGATGTAAAGGTAAAGCGGCTGACTCTCTTAAAATACCGTCAATCCGACAACGAATTCTTGTTTTATCCCCTAAGGGCTCAATATGAATATCAGAAGCATGGGTTTCAACAGCATATTTTAAAATAGAACCAACTAATTTACTAATTGGCGCGCTTTGCCCCATTTTTTCCAAATCCATTTCTGAAGTAATCCGTCCTTTTTCATCGCTGGTAAAACGTGATTCTGATTCTGCCGCCCCTACGGCTTCTTTAACTTCAACTGACAAACCGCCGTATTGTTCTAAAATATTTTTCAAAGCTTTTTTAGGAGCCGTATAATAAGTGGCTTTAAGATTTTTTTGCCGGGCCACAAAATCAACTGCCTCCCGGGCTTTAAAATTTCCCGGGTCTAACATGGCCACTTTAAAAACATCCCCTTCTTTGGCAAAAGCTACCACATTATAATTTTCCGCCACGTCTTTAGGAATAATTTTTAAAATTTCCTTGTCCACGGTTAAACCATACAACTCTGCCACTGGCACTTTGTATATTTGAGATTTGGCCCAAGCAATATCTTCATCAGATAAAATATTTTTAGTTTCAATTAATTTATCTGGTGAAATCCTAGCTTCCCTTGACTCGGTAATTAATTCCTGAAATTGCTGTTGAGAAATTTTTCCGTGTTGGGCTAAAAATTGAATAATATTGTTGTCTCCACTTTTTTGCATATTTTAATTTTTACTCTGCCAAGGCATAAAAGGATTAACCCGACCAGAGATTCCTTTCTCCAAAGGCTCAAAAAAACTTTTTACATATTGCATTTCTTTAAACTTGGGATTATTAACAATGGTTTTTATTTTGTTTATTTCTGGAATCGGCTCTCTAAGATATTGGGGACGAATAGAATTTGTCAGAGAACTTTCTCCTCCTAATCCTAATAATTGGCTATTTTTAAAAACAATAAACCCCACGGCTAATAATAAGACGAAAAATAATACTAGTAAAATATATTCTTTTTTTCTTTTGGCCATATTAATTTAATTTTCTAAATAATAACTTTCTAAAGTTAGAGATAATTTATTACCAATGCCAATTAAAGAAATTTCTTTAACGTCCATAATCCGAATATTTTTTTCAATTTCGCTAAGATATTTTTTAATCATAGGATAAGTTCCTTTTTCAAAATTCATTTTCAGAGTTAAAACTCCAGCCACAGTTTCAAATTCAAAGCCAGTTAAAGTTAACCCGGATTGTTCCCCTAAAATTTTAATTTGTTTTAAAATATCCGGCACATCAATCTTTTCTGCTAAAACATAATTAATTTTTTCCAATTCCGCCCGATTAATTTTTTCGGCTTGGACTTTTAATTCTTGTAATTTATTTAAATATTCTTTTTGTTCTTTTAAAATTTCTTGGCGAGAAGATAAATCCAACCGCCCCCCATTACTTAATTCAGCTAATTCAGGCTTGATTAAAACAAAATATTCAAACAATAAAGCTCCGATAAAAAGAACTAAAACAATAACCCAATAAAACCGGACAATAATAATCTGGCTTATTTTTGCTTCTTTTTTTTCTTTTTTTATCTTCGCCATCTCTTTAAAAATGATTAAAAAATCTTAAAACAACCTTTAAATTATCTTTTAAAAACATCTTCTAATAAAACCAGTCTAAAAGTCGCTCTTATTCCATCAGTGCTTTGGGCAATGCCACTGGCTTCTACTTCTTTAATAAAATCTTTGGCCTCGGAAAAAACTACGATTTGCTGAGCAATGGCAATTAAATCCTCGCCCACCGCCTCTAAAGTAATAATCCCACTAGTATCCGCCCTAAAATCACCAAAATATATCTGGGCTAAAGTATATTTTTCCAAAAGACTAAAAAACTTAGTCCAATAAATATGATTATTTAAAATATTTTCTGTCCGAGCCGCTCTTTTTTCTAATTCCGTTACTTCATCTCTAACCTCTAAAAGAGGCCGGGTCTGCGCTTCTAAAAGTTCGATTTCTCTTTCCGCCTTAATGACTCCTTGCCTTAATTTTTCAAAATACCAATCAACATAAAGCCAAACAAAAATAAAAACAGTTAAAATTACAATAAAAAAAGCGACTAAAATTAAAAGTCGCGACCGCACTAAGCGAGGAATAATAACTGTTTCTTCTGAGATTAAACTAATATCCAGAGAACTCTTTTTTTCTTCTGAATTCCGAGAACTTTTTAAAGATTTTTTATCTTTTATTTCCGCTAAAGATTTTTTCTCACTTGTTTCTGAATCAGAATCTAATTCAGCCTTTTTTTTCTTACGAAAAAAAGAATTCCACCAGGTCTTTTTTTTCTCTGGTTTTTTTTCCGGAACTGAATCTTTTTCTACTTCTTTTTTTAAATCAATAGCCATAAGCTATTTTATAATTTCTCTTAAAGCTAATCCCAAAGCCACGGCAAAACGAGGGGCCACTTCTTCTAAAGCCGGCTTTAATTCTTCAGCGTAAGCTACTCTGGCCCAAGGGTCGCCAATAATCACCCTCATATCAAGCTGTTGGGAAAAATATTCTACTAAATTAGGTAAATAAGCTGACCCACCGGATAAAATAATTTGCTCTACTTTTTTTTCTGATTGGTCTTGATAAAGACGCAAAGAATAACGCATCTCATCAATCACTGGATTTAAAATACTCTCAATAATGCGCGGAATTTTAGAAGAACCACTCATCCCAATATCTCTTTTAAACTGTTCCGCTCTTTTAAAATCAATACTTAAACTATTAGCAATGGCGCGAGAAATAGTTATTCCCCCGACATCAATGCTCCGGTTTAAAGCCGGAACTCCTTTTTCAATAATAATAATATCTGTGGTGACCGCGCTAATATCAATAATCATGGTGGTGGCTTGACTTTTACCAATTAAGGAACGAGATAAAGCAAAGGCTTCTGTTTCTAAAGACAAAAGCTGTAAATCAGCCCTTTTAAAAATTTCCACGTATCGGCGAACCAAATTCTTGGCCGCGGCAGTCAAAAGAATACGATAATTTTTTCGCTTGTGGTCAACATTAATCGTATCAATAATCCGCCAATCTAAAACTATATCTTCCATGGGCAAGGGCACAAATTTTTTAGCCTCCCATTTTACGGCTGAATCTAATTCTTTTTTATTCATCACTGGCAAAGTGATAACTGAATTAAAAACAGAATAATTAGGTAAAGCAGTCACGGCTTGATAATTAGTCACTCCGGCATCAGTATATAATTTTTTTAACAAATCAGCTACTCGGGAAAGAATTTGTTTAGCGTCTCCTTTAATAATATCTCCAATCGCCCTTTCCGCATAACCATAAGTAACCAAAGAAGGTAATCCTTTTTCTTCTGCCAATTCCACTAATTTAATACTAGTAGAACCAACATCAACTCCTAGATAACTCTTTTTTTCTCCAATACCAAAAAGGCCCATGTTAATTTATTAAAATATTTAAAAATTCACGGTTTGTTTTATATTTTTTCATGTTATACAATAATAGTATACAATAAAATATTATTTATAACAAGTATGTGGATAAAAAAATGGCCAAAAAACATTCTTAATTTATTTTTTCCTTGTTTTTGCCTTTATTGTTCTGCGGAAGGAAAAATAATCTGTGACCAATGTTTAAAAAAAATTCCAGTCCGAGGAAAAATTAGAACAAATTTTTATTCTTTAGATAAAATTATTTACTTTTTTAATTACCGCCACCCTTTAGTTAAAAAAGCGATTCAAACCTTTAAATATCCCCCTTATCAAAAAGAAATTTTAAATTATTTATTTCTTTTAATTGCTCCTTTTTGGCGAAAAAACAAATCCTTGGTTCAACAAATGAAAAAAAATAATTTTGTAATTGTCCCGGTTCCCTTAACTAGAAGAAAAAAAGCCCAGCGAGGATTTAATCAATCAGAATTAATTGCCCAAAAATTCAGCCAACAATTTAATTTACCATTGGCTCTTAATTTAGTTAAAAAGAAAAAACAAACCCCTTCTCAAACTAAATTAAACCGGGAACAAAGAAGAAAAAATGTAAAAGATGTTTGGCAAGTAAAAGACAATTGTCCTCGACAAATTATTATTGTTGATGATGTTTTAACCACCGGGGCCACTATTACTCAAATGGCTCAAGCTTTGGAAAAAGCCGGGGCCGAAAATATCTGGGCAATTATTCTTGCCAAAGGATAAAAACTATTTAAAACCTGGACTTCTTCTTAATAAAATAATTATTCCGATTAAAAATGCTAACCCGGCAAAAACCTGGCCTAATCTTAATCCAAACAACAAGGGTTGAAAATCAATTCTTATAAATTCAATAAAAAAGCGGCCGAGAGAATAAAAAATTAAATAAAAAGCGAAAATACGGCCCGGTTTTAATTTAATTAAATATTTCCCTAAAAAAATTAAACCTAAGAAAATCAAAAAATTCCAAAGAGATTCATATAAAAAAGTGGGATGAAAATATTCTGCCGTTAAAAATTCTCTGGGCCTTAATTGAGAGTCAATGGGAATTCCCCAGGGTAAATTAGTTGGTCGGCCAAAAACCTCTTGATTAAAATAATTTCCCCAACGGCCAATGGCTTGGCCAAGAATTAAAGCCGGGGCCAATAAATCAGTTAAAACCCAAAAATTTAATTTATTTTTTCGGGCAAAAAAGAAAAGAACTATTAACCCCCCTATCACGGCGCCGAAAATACCCAAGCCCCCTCTCCAAACAGCAAAAATTTCTAAAGGATTTTTTAGATAATAAGGAAGTTCAGAAAAAACATAATAAAGACGAGCCCCAATAAAACCAAAAATAATTAAATTAAGGAATAAATCTTCTAATAATTCTTTTTTAATATTTTTTGCGCGGGCTAATTTAACCACCAACAAATAACCAAGAATTAAAGCCAAAACAATTAAAAAACTATACCAGTGAAAAGCAAAAAACCCCAACCTTAAAAAAATAGGTTGGGGTTTAAAACTATGTAAAAAATCAAAAACTAAATTAAACATATTAAACTTAAAAGGGTTTAATTTTTATTCGCAACTGGCATCAGCTGGCGCTTCAGTAGTTTCCCAGCCTAATCCGGCTGAAGGGGTTTCAGTAGCAAGAGATTGACTACACTCTACTGGTAATTCATTAAAAGCTTGACAAATAGTTTCCTTATAACTATCCGGGGTTCGCGCCGGACTAACGACTTGACCATTAATGACTAAGGTTGGTGAACCTTGCACTCCATATTTATCATTTAAATCACTCTCTGCTTCAAAAAGAGGATAACGTTCATTAAGCCAAGTTGATTTGTCTACAAATTTTTCTTTAATCTTATAAGCCTGGTCTGTAGCTTGAACACAAGTATTCATTTTGTTTTGATTGATTCCTGTTGTGGACAAACATCCATTATAATCTCCGGCCTCAATAAAACAATTTAAATAAGCCACTAATTTTTCTGGCTCTTCTTGTTGAATACAATATTGCCTTAAATTTTCATCAATTTCCTCTTCTCCGTGCATAATATAATCAACAAAACGGATTTTTATATCTGCCTTATCTTCTAATAATTCCATTACCGGTACTAATGCTTTTTGAGATTGTAAACCAAAAGGACAATAAGACATTACAAAAAGCTCTACTTCTGGTTTCGCAGTCTGAGGAACTTCTACTGGCTCAGAAGACGAATTTTCCATTTGAGCTAAAGTGGCTTTGTATTCTTCAATGTCAATGGCATCCGGGAAAAGAATTTTCCCGTTACTAGAAATATAAGAATCAAAAACACTTCCATTAACATTTAAAGAAAATTTACACAAACCAACTCCTTTTTCACAATTAGGACTTGCTTCAACTAAAGTAGCGGCAGAACCGGGTTGTAATAAATTAGAATTAATAAAAGTAAGTGCTTCTAAGGCTACTTTTTNNACTTTTTCCGGGGATTCACTTTTTAAAGCTTGGCTTAAGCCAAACCCGTTAGTAAAAATAGAAACAATTAACAAAAGTAATAAAACTAAAGAGATTAATCTCCAAGAAAAAATCTTTTTCTTTGGTTTGTTTTCGTTTTCCATAAAAAAATAAATTAACTGATTAATAAATAATATTTTACAAAAAAAAATATTTTTGTCAACCCTTTCTTCAGTGAAAGTTTAGGAACTAAGCTCCCAAACTTTCAATAGTTTGTCCTAATTTTAAAATCTTCTCTTCTTGCCAAAAATCACCAATAATCTGTCCGCCAAAAGGTAAACCATTAATTTCACCAATGGGCAAAGAAAGAGCTGGTCGGCCAGCTAAATTAACTGCCACCGTATAAATATCTGCTAAATACATTTGTAAAGGATTGTCTATTTTTTCTCCTATTTTAAAAGCTGGACCCGGGGTAGTGGGGGTTAAAAGACAATCTATTTTTTGTTCTTTAAAAACTTGGTCAAAGTCCTGTTTAATCAAAGTCCGCACTTTTTGGGCTTGCTGATAATAGGCCTGATAATATCCAGCGGATAAAGAATAAGTGCCTAACATAATTCGCCTTTTAACCTCCGCCCCTAATCCTTGGGTCCGGGTGTTTAAATATAAATCTAAAAGGGTTTGACTATTTTTAAAATCACTATAACCATATTTAATGCCATCATAACGTGATAAATTTGCTGAAACCTCAGCCGGCATAATAACATAATAACAAGCCAAAGCTTCTTTAGTGTGAGGTAAACTCACTTCTTGAACTTGAACTCCTTTTTTTTCTAAATGCTGAACTATTTTTTTAATTTGTTTTTTAATCCGCTGGTCTAATTCTTTGACAAAATATTCCTTGGGTAAACCAATTTTAAACCTCTTTACAGGTCCGACCTGTAAAGAAGTTTTTTTTTCAACACTGGTGGCATCTCTTTTGTCTTTGCCTGAAATAGATTTTAGTAAAATAGACGCGTCTTCTACGTTTTTAGTAAGGGGTCCAATTTGGTCTAAAGAAGAAGCCATGGCCATTAATCCAAAACGCGAAACTCGACCATAAGTAGGCTTTAGCCCCACTACCCCGCAAAAACTAGCCGGCTGGCGAATAGAACCACCAGTATCAGAACCCAAAGCCGCTAAACACATTTCTCCTTTAACTGCGGCGGCAGAACCTCCGGAAGAACCTCCGGGCACATAATCAAGATTAACAGGATTTTTGCTTGGACCAAAAAATGAAGTTTCTGTAGAAGAACCCATGGCAAATTCATCACAATTAGTTTTTCCTAAAAAAATACTTTGCTCTTTTTTTAATTTTTCAATTACTCCGGCGTCATAACTGGCTTGATAATTTTCTAAAATTTTAGAACCGGCCGTACATTTTTCTCCTTTAATTAAAATATTATCTTTAATAGCTAAAGGAAGACCAGTTAAAATATGTTTAACTCCGTTTTGCTGAATTTCTTTATCAACTGTTTCCGCTTGTTTTAAAGCTCTTTCTTTAAAAACACTAATAAAAGCTTTTATTTGAGAATCTTTTTTCTCAATATTTTTTAAATAAAACTGAGTTAATTCCTGAACTGAAAACTTTTTTTCTTTTAAGCCTTGGTGGGCTTTTTTAATGGTTAAATTTTGAAACATAAAACTTTTTAATCATCAGTAAAAACTTTTTTAGTTTTAATCAAACCATTTTCTTTTTGAGGGGCTTGATCAATTAAATCTTTTTGATGTTTTGATTCTTGAGCTTCATCTTCTCTAAAAACATTAACTAATTCTGTCCCCCCGGAACAAGGTTCAATATTTTTAGTGTTTAATTTTTGTAACTGGGCCACATAATCTAAAACTTCTCCCAATTGTTTTTGGTATTTTTTTATTTCTGGCTCGCTTAATTTTAAGCGGGCTAAAAGGGCCATATGTTTTACTTCTTTTTTTGAAATCATATTTTAATATTTATATTTTTTTACCGCATTAACTTGCAATTGATTTACAATTGATTTGCAATTGATTTGCCTAAGTTCAACCTGTATTTTTATTAGTTTTCTACAAGATATCTACGAGGTCTCGCCTCGTAGGTGGTTGTCTATCTACGAGGTCTCGCCTCGTACGGTCCTCGTACGGTTTAATTCAGGGTCTGACCCCTTGGGGTCTGACCCTAATCCCTGAATTCGAGACTCAGCCTCCATCTACGAGGTCTCGCCTCGTAGATTATTTTACCTCATGTATTATTTTAAATCAATTAATTTTGATGTCTGTAAAAATTCATCTAATTTTACTTTATCAAAAACTATCTCTCTAATAATCCTTTTAAACTCCTCTGGTCCGCCAATAATCCCCTTTAAAAAACCTTGGTTGATTATTGAGGGAAAATTTTTTTTGCCAATATAATCCTGATAACTGGACCAGCGATAATTTTCTAAAAATTTTATCACTTTTTGCGGATTTTTAATGCCGTTTTTCTTCCAACCTGGTTCTATTAAGTCAATCGGATTTAGATGAATATAGTTTGCCAAACACATGGCTTGCCCTTCGTTTTTAACCTCTACAAATTTAAATTTTCCCTGGAAAACACCCCCTGAATGTTTGTATTTGGTATTAAAAAACATACTTTCAGCCGTCCCCAACTTTTGCATAAATTTGGAAATACCGTTCTCAACTCTCTGCTGTAGAAAAAAGTGATAGTGATTCAGCATTAAACAAAAAGCAAAAATATCAACTAATAATTCTTTCCTCGGAAATCTACGAGGCGAGACCTCGTAGGTAAGCTCTGTTTTTTGTCTAAATTCGGCTGATAAGGACTGATCATCATTTAAAACATAAAGATAGTGAATAAAACGCAAAAAATCTCCATCTTCAAGAAAAATATTACGTTTCTCAACACCACGATTAAAAATATGATAAAATCCTTCGTTAACAAAATTTAAATTTGACATCTTTTTGTTTTTGTTAGTTAATTATACAATTCTACGAGAATCTACGAGGAGAATCTACGAGGTCTCGCCTCGTAGGT
>DKES01000011.1 GCA_002452615.1 Patescibacteria group bacterium UBA6816 | reverse complement strand
AAAAAAAACATGTTTAAGGGCCGGGGCAAATCAAGTTTTAGCCAATCAGGTAGTTAAAGAAATAGAAAAAGTTATTTATGACGGAATTAAAACCAGGGATATTTTAAAATTAATTTTAAAACTTTTAAAACAAGAAAATCCAGCTGCGGGGATTCGTTATCAATTAAAAAAAGCAATGTTAGATTTGGGCCCGGCTGGTTTTGTTTTTGAGACTTATACTCTTAAATTATTAAAAGCTTATCATTATCAAGCCTGGACCCCTCCTTTAATGAAAGGGGCTTGTGTTCAGCACGAAGTAGATGTTATTGCCCAGGCTCCTTTAGAAAAAAATAATTTAACTGATCAAGAAACTGGCAAGAACAATGTTTATATGATAGAATGTAAATATCGTAATGCCGCGGGAATAAGAACTGGCCTTAAAATAGCTCTTTATACTTGGGCTCGGTTTTTAGATTTAAAAGAAAGAGAAGATAAAAATTCAAAAGTAAAATTTACTCGACCTTGGCTTATTTCTAATACTAAATTTTCTGAGGCAGCTGTTCAATACGCAAATTGTAAAAATATGCGTTTATTGGGATGGAAATTTCCCCAAGGAAAAGGATTAGAAAGTTTAATTGAAGAGAAAAATCTTTATCCGATTACTATTTTGAGTTCTTTAGACCGAGAAACAAGAAATAAACTTTTTTCTCAAAAAATAATTTTATGCCAAGATTTATTAGAATTTTCTTTAGAAGAATTAAAGAAAAAATTAAAAATAAAAGAAAATAAATTAAATAATTTAATTACCCAAGCTCGATTGATTATAAAATAACATGCTTAATTTAGACGATTTATTAAAGGGAGACTTTTCTTCTTCTGAAGAACAAGATGCTTTAAAAGAAAAGTTAGGTGAATTTAAAATTAAAGAAATTGAAGAAGAAGCTTCTTCTCAAGCTCGAGACCTGGGAGTCCCCTATATTAATTTAAATGATTTTCCTATTTCCCCAGAAGCTTTAAGAATAATTCCTGAGGAAGAGGCACGGAATTATAGTTTGGTTTGTTTTTACCGAACAGAAAAAATTGCTAAAATTGCCTCTCCGAGAGTACAAAACCCAAGTTTAGCTGAATATCGAGAACAATTAGAAGGAGCTCATGGTTTAAAAACAGAACTTTATTTAATTTCTGAAACCAGTTTAAATAAAGCCTTGGCTCGTTATGCCATTCTTCCTAAAATAGTAACCCAAAGCAAAGGAGTGGAGATATCTCCTCAAGAATTAAAAAAATTTCAAGAAGAAATAAAAACATTTAAAGATTTGAATCAGAAGGTTAAACAGGTTAAAGTTTCTGATTTAATTACTCTTTTAATGGCTTCCGCGGTTCAGTCAGATGCTTCAGATATTCATATTGAGACCGAAGAAACAGAAGTTAAAGTAAGGTTTAGAATAGACGGAATTTTAATTGATGTCGCGGAAATTGATAAAAAAAATTGGCGGCAAATTGTCTCCCGGTTAAAATTATTGTCTGGTTTAAAAATGAATATTACTGATCGTCCCCAAGATGGCCGATTTACTATTTATTTAGAAGAAAATAAAACTGATGTGCGTGTTTCTTGTTTACCGACTGCTTATGGAGAAAGCGTGGTGATGAGATTATTGCGCTCTTCAGCCACTAATTTAAATTTTAAAGCCTTAGGATTTCGGCCAGAAATTTTTGAAAAATTAAATAAAGAAGCGAGCCGGCCCAATGGGATGATTATTACCACCGGACCGACTGGTTCAGGAAAAACAACCACCCTTTATGCTATTTTAAATAAATTAAATAATCCAGAGACAAAAATTATTACCTTGGAAGACCCAATTGAATATCGTTTAAAGGGGATTAATCAAAGTCAAGTAGATAAATCTAAAGATTATAGTTTTGCAAAAGGATTACGTTCTATTTTAAGACAAGACCCAGACGTGGTTATGGTTGGAGAAATTAGGGATTTAGAAACAGTAGAGATTGCCGTTCAGGCTGCCTTAACCGGACATTTAGTTGTTTCTACTTTACACACCAATGATGCGGCTGGGGCCTTACCTCGATTACTTTCTATGGGAGTAAAGCCATTTCTTTTGGCTCCGGCAATTAATGCTATTATTGGTCAGCGTTTAGTGAGAAAAATTTGTGAAAATTGTAAAAAGGAAATAGAAATAGAGCCAGCCCAAAAAGAGCGGGTGGAAAAAATATTAACTCAAATACCTCCTCAAGCAGGAATAAAAATAGATTCAAGTAATCTTAAATTTTATCAAGGAGAAGGGTGCAAACAATGTCAAGGACTAGGGTATAAGGGGAGAACAGGTATTTATGAGGTTTTTCTTGTTGATTCTAAAATAGAAAAAGCAATTTTAGAAGAAAAAATATCTATCCAAAGGATAAAAGAATTAACCCAAGAACAAGGAATGATTACCATGGTTCAAGACGGAGTACTTAAGGCTTTAGAGGGAATCACCAGCCTTGAAGAAGTTTTTAGGGTCTCAGAATAATATCATTAATATTTAATTTATGTCATTAGAAAACACTTCATTAAATCCTTCAACAAAAAAAACTGAAGCCGAGCCTCAGTTAAATTTTTTTCTTCAATTAAAAGAAAAAACAGACAAAATTTCTTCTTTAGAAGAAAAAGAACAAGTTCAAGAATTTATCAATGAATTAAAGAATTATTGCCAAGAATATGTTAAAATAGAAGAAAATTATTGCCAAGCCTGGCAAGAAATTCAAGATTCTACCTTTAACAACAATGAAGAAAGAGAAGGAGCTTTAAAAAATTGGGAAATTTGGGGACAAGCAAAAGCGCTTAAAAAAAACGTCATCATTGATGACTTGAATATTTTATACCGTCTTTTTAAGCAATATGGACTTGATTGTTCTTGGCACCCAGGTTTTGCTGACGAAGAGCAATTTCAGGAATGGATTTTAAAAAAGGGAAAAAACTAAAAAATTAATTTTACTTGAGAAAGACTTTCAATTAGATCCTTGTTTTTTTCTAGAACCAGGGTCTTTTTGTTTTGAGGAATTTTATATTCAGATTTAGTTTTCCAAGAAATTTGATTTTCTTTTTTCCAACTTCTAATTTCAGTTACTAATTCTTTAATCAAGGTAAATTCTTGGTCCGCCTGGGAATTAATTAAATTCTTTTTTATTTTCGGCCAAGGAGTAACCATTAAGAGTTCTTTTGAGTCAGGATTAAATTGATGATAAATTTTTTCCGTAACAAAAGGAATAAAAGGATGAAGTAGTCTAAGAATAAGACAAATATTTAATTTTAAAATTTTTAAAGTATTTTCTTTTAATTCAGGAATCTTGGTTTGTTCTTTTGAGATTTCTAAATACCAGTCTGCTAAATCATGCCAGATAAAATCATAAAGTTCTTTACTTGATTCACCAAATTCATAGTTATTAATTTTTTCTTCTGTGTTTTTAATAATTTGGTTTAGTTGAGAAAGAATCCATTTATCAGCAAGGGTTTGAGGTTTAATGTTTTTAATTTCTATTTTTTCGTTTTGGCTTTGAATTTCCACAAAACGACAGATATTCCAAAGTTTATTAATGAAATTACGAGCAGATAAAATAGCTCTTTCATCAAAGCGAATAGCTTGTTGGTCGCGGTTAGTTTGATAAATTAACCCAAAACGAGTGGCATCGGCTCCGTATTGGGAAATTAAGTCTAAAGGGTCAATCCCGGTTCCTAAAGATTTACTCATTCTTTTTCCTGCCAGGGTTAAAATAGTTGAGTGGATATAAACTTGTTTAAAGGGAATTTTATGAAGGAATTCCAAACTAGAAAAAACCATGCGGGCGACCCAGAGATAAAGAATGTCTTGGGCGGTTGAAAGCAAAGAGGTTGGATAAAATTCTTTTAAGTCTTTAGTTTTTTGGGGCCAACCCAAAGTAGCAAAAGGCCAAAGCGCAGAAGAAAACCAAGTATCTAAAACATCTGATGATTGTTTCATTTCACAATTTTGGCAAAAAGGACAAGAGTCAGGTTTTTTTCGACCCACAAAATATTTATCTTTTTTATTTTGACAAAACCAAACCGGGAGTTGGTGACCCCACCAGAGTTGACGGGAAATACACCAATCTTGGACGTTTTCTAGCCAATTTAAATAAATCTTTTTATACTTTTCTGGATTAATAATTATTTTATTTTTTTCCACCGCTTTAATTGCTGGCCGAGCTAATTTCTTCATGGAAACAAACCATTGAGTTGAAATTTGAGGTTCTACTGGGGTATCACAGCGGTCGCAAAGAGAGATTTGATTTTCATAATCTTCTGTTTTCTCCAAAAGATTTTGTTTTTTTAATTCTTCAAGAACTCCTTTTCGAGCTTGAGTTACACTTTGATTAGCAAAGGGGGCGGCATTTTTAGTCATGGTTCCTGCTGGTCCAATAACATTAATAATTTCTAGATTATTTTCTTGACCCATTTGCCAGTCATTTTTATCATGAGCCGGAGTAATTTTAACTGCCCCAGTACCAAATTCAGGGTCAACTAAATAATGGGCAATAATAGGAATTTCTCTTTTTTTAATTGGGAGAATTACTTTTTTTCCAATCAAGTCTTGATATCTTTTATCTTTAGGGTTAACGGCTACGGCAGTATCGCCCAACATGGTTTCAGGACGAGTGGTGGCCACCACAATAAATTTTTGAGGATTTTCTTTTAAAGGATATTTAAGGTACCAAAGAAGACCGGATTTTTTTTGATATTTTATTTCAATATCAGAAATAGCAGTGTTACAACGAGGACACCAGTTAACAATTCTTGGGCCGCGATAAAGATAGCCTTTTTGATGATAAGTAATAAAAGTTTCTAAAACTGCGTCAGCGTATTCTTGGTCCAAGGTAAAGCGTAAGCGAGACCAATCACAAGAACACCCCAGTTCTTTTAATTGTTTTAAAATTAAATTGCCTGATTTTTCTTTCCATTTCCAAGCTCTTTGTATAAATTTTTCCCGGCCTAATTGATGGCGGGTAATATTTTCTCGGGCTAATTGTTTTTCTATTACATTTTGAGTAGCAATACCAGCGTGGTCAATTCCAGGCAACCAAAGAGTTTTTTCTCCTTTCATGCGGTGATAGCGGATTAAAATATCTTGAATAGTATTATTTAAAGCATGGCCCATATGAAG
This sequence comes from Patescibacteria group bacterium UBA6816, assembly GCA_002452615.1. Taxonomy (GTDB): domain Bacteria; phylum Patescibacteriota; class Patescibacteriia; order UBA2591; family UBA6264; genus UBA6264. The sequence continues at coordinate 1,157 of DKES01000011.1, read as the reverse complement.
GGAACCAGTTATATTAGGAGGGGGAATGGTAATAGAATATCTTTTTTTTCTTACCTGCCTGCCGGTAGGTAGGTTCCCAGGTAATTTATCTGGNNATCTTTTTTTTCTTTTTCCGGGTAATTTATCTGGATTAAAAAATTGACTCTCTTCCCAGAGCTGATAAATATCTTTTTCCCATTTTTCCGGTAACCATCTTTTATCCATCATTCTATTTTAATAATTCTTTGGTTTGGTTTATTAGTAAATTCTATTTTAGCAAAAATAGTTTTTTTTGGCAAAATATTTTTTATTTTATTAGCCCATTCAATAACCGTAATTGTTTCAGAATTTTTTAAATAATCTTGAAGACCAATGGCAATTAAATCTTGCCCAGTTTTAAGGCGATAAGCGTCTACATGGACTAAGCGTTTGATTTTTGAATTTAAAGATTTTAAGGGATAAACTTTCATTAAAACAAAAGTGGGGCTAGTAATAGTTTGTTTTACTCCCAAACCCTGGCCAATTCCTTTAATTAAATTAGTTTTTCCTGCTCCTAGTTCACCAACTAAACCAATAATCTCTCCTCCCTCAAAATTTTGGGCTAATTTTTGGCCTAGATTAATGGTTTGTTTTTCAGAATGAGTAGTAATTTTCATTTTTAGATTTTTAGAGGGTTAGATTAGGGTCGGCTTTAATTTTTTGCCAATTATTTTTTAATTGGTCTTTTTGTTTTTTATTTAAACAAGAATATTTTAAACCAGCAGCAGCAGCAATCATAGCGGCGTTATCAGTACAATATTTTCGTTCCGGAACTAAAAATAAAGGAGAAAAAGAAAGTTTAGCTACTTTTATTTTTAATTGGTTTCTTAATTCTTGGTTAGCCGCCACTCCTCCAGACAAGATAACACTTTTTACTTGATATTTTTTAGCGGCTTTAATTGTTTTTTTAATTAAAACATCAATAATAGCTTGTTGGGATTCAGCGCAGACTTTTTGAATAAATTGATTATTGGTTAGTTTATTTTTATTATTTTTAATTAAATAAAAAACCGCGGTTTTTAAACCTGAAAAGCTAAAATCAAAATCATCAGAATTAATCATTGGCCGAGGGAGTTGAATTAATGATTTGATTTGCTGGCGAGGGGATAAAGACTTAAATGACCAAGCTTGTTTAGCAA
>DKES01000015.1 GCA_002452615.1 Patescibacteria group bacterium UBA6816 | reverse complement strand
AAAACCCTCGCGCCAAGAGATATTTTTGTCGCTACGGGCAAAAATAATAAAAAAGAAATAAACTAAAATTAAAAAGCCGGCGCTAAGGGCCAAAGAAATAGTATTTTGAATTATAATCGGGCTAATTAAAGCCGTCACCCCCAAAACAATACTAGAATTATTAGCCAAAGAGCCAAGAATATTTCCCAAAATCATGTCTTTTTGTTTTTCTTTTACCGCCCGAATACCAAAAGCTAATTCTGGTAAAGAAGTACCAATGGCAATTAAAAATAAGCCAATAATAAACAAGGAAATTTTTAATTCAAGAGCGATAAGTTGGGAAAAATGAACCACGAGGTGAGCACTAAATAAAAGCAAACTAATGCTGAAGAAAAAGAAAAAAATTTTTTTAATCAAATCTTTTCTTTTAGCCCGGTCAAATTTTTTACTAAAATCTTTACTTTGATAAAAAAGGATTATATTATAAAGGACAAAAACAACTATCAGGGCTAATCCATCAGTTCGAGAAAGTTCACCATCTAAACATAAAAGTAACGGATAAATAAGAACGATTAAAGTATAAACAATATTACGTTGGATTATTCTGTTTTCTGATTTAAGGCCACGGGTAAAAATAATAGTCAAACCTAAAACCAAAGTTAAATTAGCAATGTTAGAGCCAAGAACATTACCCAAAGAAAGAATCGGAATTTGATTAAAAGCTGAATTAATACCCACAAATAATTCTGGCAAAGAAGTGGCAAATCCCGCTAAAATAAAAGCCACCACAAATTCAGGAATATGTAAATATTGAGCAATATAAGTTAAGCTTTTAATTACCCAGTGAGAACTTTTTACAAGAACAAAGGAAGCGAGAATAATAATAAAAATATAAAGTCCCATCATACTTAATTTTTAAAAGAGGGCTTAATAAAGATAAATTTGCCAGTTTCTATTAAAATTAATTGAATTAATCCCAGACTTAATAAGAGGAGCCATTCTGACCAGTGTAAAGGAACAGTTTGTAGAATTTTTTGGAAAAAAGGAACATAAAGGGCAATAAGAAATAATAACCAGCCGATTAAAATACTGATATTTAAAAAAGCATTATCAAAAGGATTATAGTGTAAAATAGTTTTTTTTAAGTTTTTACAAGAAAAAACACAAAAAAGAGTATCAATTCCTAAGCCCACAAAAATTATTGTTCTAATATGAGCCAAGGAAAAATTATGATGATAAAGATAAGCAAACAATCCCAAGAGAATAAAATTAATAACAATCCCAATAATAAAAATTAAGAATTTCATTTCATTGTCTAAAATTTCATTTTTTTTCCCTCGTGATTTTTCTTTTAAAATTTCTCGCCCTTCTTTTTCATAAGAAAGCGCCATCGCTGGAAGAGTATCTTCAATAATATTTATCCAAAGAATTTGGCCGGCTAAAATAGGTAAAGGATATCCCAAGAGAAGCGCTCCACCAATTAAAATAAATTCAGCAAAAGTGTCGGAAAAAAGAAAAAGAACTATTTTTTTAATATTAGCAAAGATATTTCGGCCGGTTTTTATGGCTTCTAAAATAACTTTAAAATTATCATCTAAAAGAACAATGTCCGCGGTTTCTTTAGTCACTTCTGAGCCCGAACCCAAAGCCACCCCAATATCAGCTGATTTAATAGCCGGAGCATCATTAACTCCGTCTCCAGTCATGGCCACAACTTCATTTTGACTTTGTAAAGCATCAATAATTCTTATTTTATGTTTAGGCTCTACCCGGGCAAAAACACTAACCTTTTTAATTTCTTTAATTAATTCTGAGTCAGACATTTGGTCTAAATCTGAACCTAAAAGAATTTTATCTCCTGGTTTAATTAAATTTATTTCTTGAGCAATGGTTTTGGCAGTTAATTGATGGTCCCCGGTAATAATAATTGGTCGGATTCCAGCTTTAACACACTCGGCAATAGTTTCTTGCGCATGTTTTCTTAAGGGGTCTTTAAGGGCCATCAATCCCATAAATTCAAGATTTTTTATTTCTTCAGAACCAATTTTTTCCTTGGTTGTTTTTTTTCTGGCCAATCCTAAAACCCTTAATCCTTTGGCCGTTAAATTTTTTATTTCTTTTTCTAATTTTTCCTTTTCTTTTTTATCGATTTGACAAAAATTAATAATTTTTTCCGGAGCTCCTTTAACTAAAATTAAATTTTCTGCTTTTTTTTGAGTTTGATGTAAAGTAGCCATGTACATTGATTCTGACTCAAAAGAAATTTCATCTAATCGAGGGTAATTTTCTAAGATTTTTTTTCTTTCTAAACCAGATTGAATTGCTCCTTTTAAAAGAGCAATTTCTGTTGTGTCGCCGTTAATTTCCCATTTTTCTAATTCTTGTTCTGGATTTTCAACAATAACATCATTACATAAAAGTCCGGCTTTTAATAATTCTTGAGGGTCTATTTTTTTATGATTTTCTTTAGAAAGAGCGGAAACAATATGAGCAATGGTCATATTTCCTTCAGTTAAGGTTCCGGTTTTATCAGTACAAATAACAGTAATAGAACCCAGGGTTTCCGCGGCAATTAATTTTCTAGTTAAAGCTTTTTTCTTTAAAATTCTTTGCATGCCAATAGCTAAACAAACTGTTACGGCAATAACTAGGCCTTCAGGAACCCCAGCCACTGCCACTGCCACAGTAATTAAAAGCATTTCAAAAAGCGGACGACCAACAACAAGACCGCTAACAAATAAAATTAAACAAAGAAAAAGAATAACTAGCCCAATAATTTTTGCCAAACGAGCAATTTTTTTCTGCAAAGGAGTTTTATCATCTTTAGTTTCTTTAATTAAAGAAGCAATTTGTCCTAATTCGGTTTTTTTACCAGTAGCCACAACAATAGCCTTGGCTTTTCCTCGCGTGACAATGGTTCCAGAATAAAGCATGTTTTCTCGGTCAGCTAAAGAGGTTCCGCGGTCCAAAACTTGACTGATTTTTTTAGAAGGAATGGATTCGCCAGTTAAAAGAGCTTCTTTGGTTTTTAAGTTGTTTACTTCAATTAAACGGGCGTCAGCGGGAACAATATCCCCGGCTTCTAAAAGAATAATGTCTCCAGGAACAATGTTTTCACTATTAATAATATGTTCTTGGGAGTCACTGGTCGTATTTTTTTTTCTTAAAACTCGAGCCGGATGAGTAACTAATTCTTTTAACCGGACAAAAGTTTTTTCCGCTTTATATTCTTGGAAAAATCCAATGGTTCCATTAATAATTACCGCGGCTAAAATAATGCCCATGTCAGTAAATTCTTTTAAAACCAATGAAATACCAGCGGCAATTAATAAAATATAAATTAAAGGACTTTTAAATTGGTCTAAAATAATTTTTAAAATAGAAAAATTTTCTTTTTGGGGAAGTTTATTTTGCCCATACTTTACTAATCTTTCTTTAACTTCTTTTTCTGTTAAGCCCTGGTTATCAGTTTTTAAAATCTGATAAATTTTTTTAATATTAAGGTTGTGCCAAATATAATTCATAATTTTATTATTATAATTATTATTTTATTATTTATTATTTTAGCATAATTTAATAATAAAGTGGAGGTTTTTATACAAAATTCACAGGACAAAATTCACAGGTTCAACCTGTGTTAAAGGGTAAAGTCCGCCAACTGGCGCCCTGCCTGCCGGCAGGCAGGGATCTACCATTGAGCTACAAAATAATATAAAAAAATACCCCTGCAGGGAATCGAACCCTAATCAATAGCTTAAAAGGCTACTGCTCTACCATTGAGCTACAGGGGCGTTAGTTAATTAGATTTTTTATAAATTTTCTACCTTGATAACTTTTTAATTGTTTTTCTCTTTCTAGGGCTAGTTTTCTTTCTTTGAATTTTTCATTGTATATTAATTTCCATTTTCCAGAATTTTTACTAGTAAACGATTTTACATTATTTTTTAATATACCATTATGTCTTTTTATTCTTTTTTCTAGATTAGATGTTTGTCCTATATAAATTTTTTTTCGAGCAAAGTTATAGATAACATATGTATAAAACATAATCAATAGCTTATAAAGTCCGCCAGCTGGCGGATCTACCATTGAGCTACAGGGGCGTTAGTTTTTAGGGGTTAGTATTTTCTGGTTTCCACAGTAAAACTACCATTAGAATGACTGATTAAAGTAAAATTTCTTCCGGCGCGGTCTTCAAATTTTACTCTTCCGGAATAACGGGCATTACGAAATAAAGAATCAGATTCCACTGAAGACAGGACGAAAGATAAGTGATCAATTCCTTTTCCAGCCTCGCTTTTGTAATGTACTGTGTACCCGCGAAGATTTTTCTTTTTCATTTTATTTTTTTAGGTGTTAATAAAATGTGTAAAAATTTTGCTTGTGGTTTTAAGGATTTAAGAATATAATTTAATAAATCCCTAAAAATATTTTTTAATCCAAACTTGTCAAAAAAATATTTTTTGTCATAATCAAATATACTTTAAAAAGTATACAAGAAAAAATAAATCTTAGCAAGACTTTTATTTTTTATTCGCGGTTATTAATCTTGATAAAACTCTATGCCAGAAAAAAATTTTGAAAAAATTCCTCCCCAAAACATTGAAGCAGAACAAGCTCTTTTAGGTTCTTTATTAATTGATAAAGAAGCTATTGTAAAAATTGCCGATACTATTACTCCAGAAGATTTTTATAAAGATTCTCATCAATTAATTTATCAATCCATGTTAGATGTTTGGCAGAAAAATGAACCAATTGATATTTTAAGTGTGGGAAATCGTTTAGATGAATATAATAAATTAAAAGAAATTGGGGGCAAAAGTTATTTAGCTTCTTTAGCTGATTCTATTCCCAGTTCTAGTAATGTTAAATCTTATGCAGATATTGTTAAAAAGAAATCAACTTTAAGAAAGTTGATTAATTCTTCTACTGAGATTATTAGTTTAGCTTTTCAAGAAAAAGATGACACCCCACAAATTTTAGACCAAGCCGAACAAAAATTATTTTCCATTTCTCAAAAATATTTAAAACAAAATTTCGTGTCTTTAAAAGATACTTTAGACGAATCTTTTCAAAGAATTGATGAATTACATAAAGGAACCCAAAGTATTCGAGGAGTGCCAACTGGGTTTCTTGATTTAGATAACGCTTTGGCCGGATTACAACCATCAGAATTAATTATTTTAGCCGCTCGGCCATCTATTGGAAAAAGTGCTTTAGCTCTAGATATTGCTCGTTACGCCGCAGTTAATAACAAAACTCCTGTAGGCATTTTTAGTTTGGAAATGTCTAAAGAACAAGTGAGTGACCGTATTGTTTGTTCTCAATCTAATGTTAATCTTTGGAAATTAAGAACCGGCAAACTTTCTCGTCAAGAAAATGACGGCGATTTTGAAAAATTAGGACAAGCCTTTGGTGTTTTAGCCGAAGCACCAATTTTTATCGATGATTCTCCCATGGCCACCCCCATTGAAATTAGAACTAAAGCGCGGCGATTAAAATCAGAACACGGTTTAGGGTTATTAATTTTAGATTATTTACAATTAATGGAAGGAGGAATAAATGAGCGAGAAGGAAGGGTTCAAGAAGTTTCTCAAATTTCTCGGTCCTTAAAGGCCATTGCTCGAGAGCTAAATGTTCCAGTTTTAGCTCTTTCTCAACTTTCGCGGGCCCCAGAGGCAAGAACCCCGGCTATTCCTCGTTTATCAGATTTAAGAGAAAGTGGTTGTTTAACTGGTGACACTCTTATAACCCGAGCTGATACTGGGGAGCGTATTCCAATTAAAAAATTAGTTGAAAGAAAAAAACAAACCCCTATTCCAGTGATGGCTATTGATAAGGATTATAAAGTAAGACCTCATTTAATGGTAAAAACATTTTCTTCTGGGCAAAAAACAGTCTACGAATTAAAAACTAAGAGTGGTAAAAAAATTAAAGCTTCGGCGAATCATCCCTTTATGCACTTAGGCGGATGGACTCGATTAGATAAACTTAAAATTGGAGACGCTATTGCAGTCCCGTTACATTTTAGTCCTCAAAAACTCAAAAACCCATTAAAGAATGAAGAACTTATTTTATTAGCCCATTTACTTGGAGATGGTTGTATTTTACCAACCCAACCATATCATTATACTAACGCGGATATGGAAAATATTAAAACAGTGCGCCGATCTGCTAAAAATTTATTTAATATTGAAGGAAAAATTATTAAACAAAAGAATTTGTGGTACCTTTATCTTAAAAGTCCATATCATCTCAGCCGAAATAAATATCATCCTATTACTAATTGGTTTAAAAAATTAAAAATTGAACGAGTTCATTCATGGGAGAAAAAAATACCAGAAGCAGTGTTTCAGTGTGACCACAAGCGAATTTCTTTGTTTTTAAAACATTTATGGGCCACGGATGGTAATTTAAGTTGGAAGTATTTGCCTGGACGAAAGCCTGCTGGTAATATTTACTATTGTTCTAGTAGTGAAACTTTAATTCATCAAGTTCAACATCTTTTACTTCGTCTAAATATTTCGTCTTCTATTAGGGAAATTACATCAAAAAAATATCGCCCCATGTTTACTGTTTATGTTGAAGGAGCAGTTAATCAGTTAAAATTTCTTACTAAAGTAGGAATTGCGGATAAAAGGAGGCAAATTATTCCAGAGATGATTAAATCATTAAAAGAAATAAATCCTAATCCCAATGTAGGGTTTATTCCGAAATCTGTTTGGAAAACAATAATTGAACCAGCAAAAGTAGCCGCAGGTATTAGTTGGCGTGAATTTTCTCAAAAAATAGATACTGCTTATTGCGGCCATACTCTTTTTGAGAGTGGGATTAGCAGAGAACGGATGACGCGAGTAGCTAAGGTCTTAAAGATGCCTGTTTTATATAATTTAGCTACCGCTGATGTTTTTTGGGACGAAATAGTTTCAATTAAAAAATTAAGAACAGAAGAAGTTTACGATGCCACAGTTAAAGGAGTTCATAATTTTGTTGCTAATGATATTATTGTGCATAATTCTTTAGAGCAAGATGCTGATGTGGTTTTGTTTATTTATCGAAAAAGCATGGACCGGGGAATTAAAAATTGTCCCCCAGAAGAAAAAAATATTGCAGAAATTCATATTAGTAAACATCGCCATGGTCCTGCTGGAGTAGTAGTCCCCTTATATTTTGATGGAGATACAGCCAGTTATCGTAATTTAGAAAGAAAAAGGGAAGAAGGAGAAACAGACCAAGACAGAATGGAATTACCTTTTTAATTTTTATGTTTTATCCTGAAGACATTCAAAATTTAATTGATGAGTTTAGTCAATTTCCTGGAGTGGGGCCCAAAACCGCGCAGCGGTTTGTTTTTTATTTATTAAAAAGAGATGGTTTTAAAATTGACCGGTTTATTCAAAATGTTAAAAAAATTAAAAATATTCACGCTTGTATAAAGTGTAATAATTTTTCCGGAGAAAAAATTTGTCCTATTTGTCAGGACTCAAGAAGAAATCAAGCCGTGATAACCTTGGTTGCTGAACCTCAAGATTTAATGGCCATTGAAAAAACCAAAGACTATCAAGGGCTTTATTATATTTTAGGAGGATTAATTGATACCCTTAAAAAAACCTCTGCCCGAGATTTAAAAATAAAGAAATTAATAAAGCGATTACAAGACCCTGAAATAAAAGAAGTTGTTTTTGCTTTAAGTTCTACTTTAGAAGGAGAGGGAACTGTTCTTTATTTAGTTGATTTAATTAAACAAAATTCAGAAATAAGCAAGCGGGTAAAATTAACTAAAATTGCTCGTGGCCTTCCTTTGGGAGGAGAAATAGAATACGCAGATGAAATAACCCTGGGAGAAGCCTTAAAAGGAAGAAAAACTATTTAATTATGAAAAATTAATTATGAAAAAATTATTTAATCAATTAAAAAAAGATTATCAAGCTCAGACAAAAATGAGGCGGCTAATTATTAGTCAGTCTAATGAAATTTTACATCAGTCTAAGCAGGTAATTTTTCTTTTACATCGTTATTCAAAAAATAAAAATCAAGAAGCGGATAAATTATTAAAAGAGATTGAGGAAAAAATAAAAAAAATAAATTTAACCTTAAAACAATTTCCAGAATTAAAATATAATGGCGCTTATCAAGCGGCGCGAGAAGAGTATTTAGAAGCAAAATTATTTTGGCAAGTTTTAACAGTTAAAAAGATTAAACCTTTAAAAAATTTAGAATTAGAGGCGGCTGATTATTTAGCTGCCAGTTGTGATTTAACCGGAGAATTAGTTAGAAAAATGATTCTTTTGGCCACGGAAAACAAATTTGAACAAGGAAAAGAAATCAAAGAAATTATTACGGAAATCGTTCAGGAATTAACTCAATTTGATTTAACCGGCTATTTGCGCCATAAATACGATGAAGCAAAAAGAAATCTCAAAAAGGCCGAGGAAATTTTATATGAACTTAAATTAAGAAAAATTTTATAAATTAATTAGTCCTTGATTTTTTTTAAAAAACAGGTAAAATATTAAAAGATAATAAATAATAATTTTTTATGGCCAAAAAGAAAAAGAAAAAGGAAGAAAATAATAACTCTAATTTAAAAGAAACCCCGGGAAAACTAGCTATTACCTTGCCCATGGAAAGAAAAGGTTTTTTTGTTGATATTAAAGATTGGGAGTATTTAAGGAAATTAGTAAAAAAACCAATTAAAAAAATTAGATGGATAGAATTAGCCATTGGTGTCTTTGGCACCACTGTTCTTTCCTCTTTATTTTATTTTTTAACTTTTCCAGCCGACCAATCAGAGTATCGCTATATTCCTTTACTGGTTTCTATTTTTTCTTTTTTTGTTGTTTTTATTTTAGTTTTTTTCGGAATTAGAGATAAAAAAAATTCTATTTATCAATCAGAAAAAGAAATTTTAGATTATATGCGTAAAATGGAAATAAAGGAGATAAAAGAAGTGGAAACCAAAAAGAAAAAGTAATTTTAATTATCACGGTATTTTAGAGGTATGACCCGACCAACCAAAGATAAATATTATTTGGACTTAGCTAAAACCATTGGCCAACGGTCTAATTGTTATCGCAGTAAATTAGGAGCGATTATTATTAGAGATGACCAAATAGTCGCCACTGGTTATATTGGGGCCCCGCGAAAAACTAAAGATTGTTTAGAAAGGAATAATTGTCTTAGAGATGAAATGAATATTCCTCACGGACAGCGTTATGAGATGTGTCGTTCTGTTCATGCTGAGCAAAACGCAATTATTAATGCCGCCCGAGCCGGAGTATCTATTTTAGGGGGAGATATTTATATTTCTGGAGAAGGTAAAGACCAAAAATTGATTAATGCGTTTCCTTGCTATATTTGCAAAAAAATGATTATTAATGCGGGATTAAAAAGAGTGATTTGTTCTACCCAGGATAATAAAATTAAAGTTTTTTTAGTGGAAGATTGGACAAAAGAATGGCAAAAAAAAGATATTATTGATGACCAAGACCAGTACGGTCAAGAAAGGAATAATTAACATTTTTTTAAAATAAAAAATATGATTGAAGAAGAAAAAAATTCAACTGAAAAAAAAATGGTTGGATTTTGGCGATGGTATTTTCCTCGTCGCCCCATTATTATTTTAAGATTTTTACTTTTTTCTTATTTTATTCAGTGGTTTATTTGGAATGTGGTCATTTTAATAAAAAAAGAAAATTTAGAAGCAGTTTTTTTATTACAAAGAAGTTGGGAATGGTTAGGAGGAATTGAAATAGTTTTTGGCCCTATTTTAGGGACGATTTTTATTTTAGTCACTATTATTCCCTTGGTAATGATGTGGGTTTTTTATTCTTTATCAGAAAGTCGGTGGGAAATAAAAGACCCGGCTTTAAGAATTTGGGCCGGAATTGGAATTATTTTAGTTCCCTTTGTCTCTGTTTTGTTTTTAAAATTTTTATCCCTTCTTTTAGGGGTAGATTATTAATCCATGTTGATAAAAGTTAAAGTTTATCCTTGTTCTAAGCCGGAGATTATTCAAAAAACAAAAGATTTTTTTGAAATTAAAGTAAAAGAAAAACCTGAACAAGGAAAAGCTAACCAAGCAATAAAAAAAGTTTTAGCTAAATTTTTTAGAGTTGACCAGACAGCTATTAAAATAATTAAGGGTCATTATCAAAAAAATAAAATAATAAAAATTAATTAAAATTATTCTTAAAAACAAGGAGGGAAAAAATGAAAAAAGGTAGATTAGAGGTTATTACGGGATGCATGTCTTGTGGAAAAACAGAAGAATTAATAAGAAGGATTCACCGAGCAAAAATTGCCCGGCAAAGAATTATTGTTTTTAAACCGCAAATAGACGACCGTTCAGAAGATTGTTTAAAGTCAAGAAGCGGTTTAGAAATTCCCGCTCAAGAAATAGAGGTTATTTCAGATATCTTAATTGCGGCGTGTGATTCTCAGGTGGTCGGAATTGATGAAGCGCAGTTTTTTTCTGATTTGATTCCAGTGGTTGATGAACTAATTAATCAAGGAAAAAGAATTATTGTGAGTGGGTTAGACACTGATTTTAGAGGGGAACCCTTTGGGGATGTTCCTTTTCTAATTTCTTTAGCAGACAGCCATCTTCTTTTGCCGGCGGTTTGTGTTAAATGTGGGTCTTTAAATGCTATTCGTACTCAAAGAATTATTAATGGTCAGCCAGCTCCTTATAATAGTCCTTTATTAATGATTGGCGGAGATGAGTTATATGAAGCCCGTTGTCGTGATTGTCATGAAGTTCCGGGAAAACCAAAAGTTTTTTTTAATAAAAAGGACTAGCCAAGCTAGTCCTTTGTTGTTTTTTAAATTATTTTTGTTAAAATTTTAATAAATAAGAGTAATAATTTTAGAAAAATGAGTTTATTAATTAAAAATGTAATTTTAAATAAAAAGAAAAAAGACTTGTTAATTAGTCGGGGTCGGATTGAGAAAATTTCTGACCAGATTAGAGTAAAAACAAAAAAAATTCTTGATGGAAAGGGCCAGAAAATTATTTTACCCGGATTAATTAATGCTCATACTCACGCAGCCATGAATCTTTGGCGTGGTTATGCGGATGATTTTTTTCTAAAAGAATGGTTAGAAAAAAAGATTTGGCCTCAAGAAAAAAAATTAACCCCAGAAGATGTTTATTGGGGAACAAAATTAGCTTGTTTGGAAATGATTAAAACCGGGACAACTTGTTTTAATGATATGTATTGGTTTCCTTTGGCTAGTGCTCAAGCCATTCAGGAAATGGGATTACGTGCCGTATTAGGATTGGCCTTATTAGACTCTAGTCCTCAAGGACAAAAAGAAGTGGTGGAAAAAGATTTTAATTCTTTTCAAAAAAATAAATTTTCTCAAATATCTTTAGCCGTGGTTCCACATAGTATTTATACGGTTTCTAAAAAAAATTTAATTTGGGCAAAAAATTTTGCTCAGAAAAATAATTTACTTTTACATTTTCATTTGTCTGAAACGACTAAAGAAGTAAAAGATTGTTTAAGGAAAAATAAAATGAGGCCCGGGGAATATTTAGACCAGTTAGGAGTTTTAAATAAGAATTGTCTTTGTTCTCATGCAATTTGGTTGTCTGATGAAGAAATAAAAATTTTAAAAAAAAGAGGTTGTCATCTTATTTATAATCCTGGTTCAAATATGAAATTAGCCTCAGGATTTTTTCCTTATCAAAAAGTTAAAGAACAAAAAATTAATGTTTGTTTAGGGACTGACAGTGCTTGTTCAAATAATAATTTAGACATGTTTGAGGAAATGAAGTTAGGAGCTCTTTTGCAAAGAGGAATTAATTTTAATCCGCGAATAATTTCGGTAAAAGATATTTTTAAGATGGCAACTCAAAATGCAGCTGAGGCTTTAAAAATTAAATCAGGAAAAATTGCCCCGGGTTATTTAGCTGATTTAATTTTAATAGATTTAAATCAAGTTTGTTTAGCGCCGGGACATAATTTATTTTCTGATTTAGTTTATTCTTGTTCTGGTCATGGGGTGACTGATTTAATTTGTGGAGGAAAAATTTTAATGAGAGATAGAAAAGTAAAAAATGAAGAAGAAATAATTTTAAAAAGCAGAAAAATAGTTAAAAAATTATTAAAGAAAAAAATAAATAAAAAGAAATAAAAGTTATTAACAATTTTAATTTGTTTTTTTTTATTTTTGTTATAAAATAAAGATAAGATGAATTAAATCGTCTTCAAAATTATTAAATGGTCTAATTTTAAATTTATGGCTAAGAAAAAAGTAGCGGCTAAGAGAAAACCAGTCGCTAAGAAAAAAGTAGCGGCTAAGAGAAAACCAGTCGCTAAGAAAAAACCAGCGAAACGAAAGAAATAATTCTGATTTTAAAAATTTATTCGGTTTAGTTTTTTAAATCCCTTCTCTGAGATTAATTCTCAGAGAAGGGAGGTTATTACTCTTTTAAAAAATCAGTGAGATTAAAGTATGAATAGATTTTTTTTAATATTTCTTTTTGTCTTTATTATTGTTTTTCTTTTTTTTGGTTTTTGGGGGAATAAAAGAAGCGGGTCTAGTTTAATTTCTAAAGAAGCTGATAGTCTTTTAATAAAAATTAATGATTGGCAAGCTGAAGTAGAAATAGCTAACACTCCTTTAAAAAGAATTAACGGACTTTCTGAAAGAAAGGAAATTCAAGAAGACCAAGGTATGCTTTTTGTTTTTGCCAAGCCCGATTATTACGCTATTTGGATGAAGAAGATGAATTTCCCCCTTGATATTATTTGGCTTGATGAAAATTTAAGAATAGTGGAAATAAAAAATAATATTAAGCCAGATTCTTGGCCTCAATCATTTACCCCTTCTCTTCCGGCTCAATATATTTTAGAATTAAAATCAGGAGTCGGAGAAAAATATAATTTTCAAAAACAAGACCAACTTATTTTAAATCATAAATAAATTATTTTTTTATGTCTTGGCAACATTTAATTTTATTTTTAGAAAAATATCAATGGAATCAAAATAGCTTGAAAGATTTTTTACAGGCTTTAATTATTTTTTTTGTTTTATTGGCTGTTTTAAAAGTTTTTCAAAAAATTGTTTTATCTCGTTTAGCAAAATTAGCTCAAAAAACAAAAACAGATATTGACGACACTTTAATTAAAATTATTCAGTCCATTAAACCACCTTTTTATTTTTTTCTTGCTTTTTACATCGCTAGTCAATCATTAGTCTTGACGGCTTTTTTTCAGAAAGCAATTAATATTGTTTTAAGCATTTGGATAGTTTACCAAATAATAATTGCTCTTCAGATTTTTATTAATTATTTAATTGAAAAAATTTCGCAACGAGAAAAAGAAAAAAGCAGTCAACAAGCTTTAAAATTAATTGGCAAAATAGCGCGAGGAGTTTTGTGGGTTTTAGGGATTTTATTAATTTTATCCAACTTAGGAATTAATATTACTTCTTTAATTGCTGGTTTAGGAATTGGCGGAGTGGCGATAGCGTTAGCTTTACAAAATATTTTAAGTGATTTGTTTTCTTCTTTTGCTATTTATTTTGACAAGCCCTTTGTGATCGGAGATTATATTGTGGTGGGTAATCATTCAGGAATTGTAAAAAATATTGGGATAAAAACAACTCGTCTACAAGCTTTGCAGGGCGAAGAAATTGTTTTATCTAACAATGAATTAACTTCGACTCGAGTTCAGAATTTTAAAAAATTAAAAGAAAGGAGAATTGTTTTTAATTTTGGCGTAGTTTACCAAACTTCTTTAAAAAAATTAAAAGAGATTAATAATTTAATTTCCTCAATAATTAAAAAACAATCTTTGGCCCGTTTTGACCGTTGTCATTTTATTCAATTTGATGATTCCGCCCTTTCTTTTGAGGTTGTTTATTATGTAAAAAGTCCAGATTTTGCTCAATACCGCGAGATTCATCAGAAAATACTTTTTGAGATTAAAACTGCCTTTGAAAAAGAAAAAATTTCCATGGCTTATCCTACGCAAACTATTTATTTAACTAAATAATAATGGAACAATATTTTTTAGAAAATCCTTGGTTAATTTGGGTAATTCTTTTGTGGGTTCTTCCTTGGAAAGGGGTAGCCCTTTGGAAAGCAGCCCGTCAAGAAAGCAAAGTTTGGTTTATTGTTTTTTTATTAATTAATACGCTGGCAATTTTAGAAATTCTTTATATTTTTATTTTTAGTCAAAAGAAAAAAGGATTTTTTAAAAATTTAGTTGGGAAAATAAAAAAATAAAAAAACAAATTAACATTTTATTTTATAAAAGACCGGAGAACCCGGTCTTTAAAAATATTAAGATGAAAAAAATAGTTTTAAAAAAGGAATTTTTTAATCAATCCGCTTTTAAAATTGCTCCTGAACTTTTGGGTAAATTTTTAGTTAGAAAGTATCGAAACAGAGAATTTAGTTTAATGATTACAGAAATAGAAGTTTATCAAGGCTTTAAAGACAAGGCTTCTCATGCCTATAAGGGAAAAACAAAAAGAAACAAAATTATGTTTTATCCTGCGGGACATTGGTATGTTTATTTAACTTATGGAACGCATTGGATGTTAAATCTTGTTGTTGATAAAGAAGATTATCCGGCTGCAATCTTAATTAGAGGCACGGATAAAATTTATGGTCCAGGAAGAATAACCAAATATTTAAAAATTAATAAAAATATTAATGGTTGGCCCGTGGAAAAGAAAAGTGGTTTGTGGATTGAAGATAGAATGGTTAAATTAAGTCGACAAAAAATAAAAAGAAAAAAAAGAATTGGAGTTGATTTTGCTGGTCAATGGGCGCAGAAACTTTATCGATATCAAATAGGAACCAATTGAAATAAAAGCTTTTTTTTGTTAGTATTTTAATATATGACAATAAAAAAGATTGAAGAAAAAGATTCTTGGAATTCATTTTTTTCTCAAGGAAAAGAAACAGGCGGGAGTTTTTTGCAATCTTGGGAATGGGGAGAATTTCAACAAAAACTAAAAAGAAAGATTTGGCGATTAAGTGTTCAAGAAAAAGAAAAAACAATTGGTCAAGCTTTGATTATTAAGCATTCGTTGCCGGGTCAACAAAGTTATTTTTATTGTCCTCGCGGACCTGTTTTTTTAAATGAAGCTGCCAAAGAAAAAATTTTTAATATTTTGTTTTCTTTTTTGAAAAAATTAAGTCAAAGAGAAAAGGCAATTTTTTTTCGTTTAGACCCGCCCCAAAAAATAGAATTAAAAGGATTTAAAAAGATTCAAGACGTTCAGCCTTCACAAACAACTATTTTAAATTTAAAAAATTCTTGGGAAAAGATTTTAGCTCAAATGCATTCTAAAACGCGTTATAATATTCGTTTAGCTCAAAAACACGGGGTAAAAATTTTTACTAGTTCTCGGGAAAAAGATTTTAATATTTTTTGGGAGTTATTAAAGCAAACCGCGCAACGAGAAAATTTTAAAATTTATTCCCGTGATTATTATTATCAACTTTTAAATTTACCCTCTGGTTTTAATCGCCTTTATTTAGCTAAATATAAAGATAAGGTTTTGGCCGCCCATTGTGTAAATTTTTTTAACCAAACTGTTACTTATTTACACGGAGGTTCTTCAAGAGAAGAAAAAAAGGTGATGGCTCCTTATTTACTTCACGCTCAGGTTATTCAAGACGCTCAACAAGAAAACTTTTCTTTTTATGACTTTTGGGGGATTAATCAAACAAAATGGCCAGGCTTAACTAGATTTAAACTTAATTTTGGCGGGCTAAAAGTTTATTATCCCGGAACCTTTGATTATGTTTTTAAAAGGGGTTGGTTTATTTTATATAAAATTGGTAAAAAATGTTTTCGTTAATAATAAAAACTATTTTTATTCTTACTTCTTGGCCGGCCCTTTTTCAAGCCGGAGTTTTAAATGAGGCTAGTTTTCAAACTGTCCCTCAAGAAATTAATTTTCCTTATTCTTTGGGCCCAGAAATAACGGCTCAAAGTGCTTTAGTGGTTGATTTAAAAACAGGAGAAGTTTGTTGGGAAAAAAATAAAGAGCAAATTTTGTCTATTGCTAGTATTACCAAATTAATGACGAGTTTGGTTTTTTTAGAACATTACCAAGGAGACTGGGAGCAAGAAGTGATTATTAAAGAAGAGGATTTAATTAAAAACTTTTCTTTAGAAGATAAATTAAGACCAGTGGTTTTAAATCTTAAACCCGGAGAAAAAATAAAAATAAAAGACCTTTTTACCGCCGGATTAATTAGGTCAGCTAATGACGCCATGATGGTTTTAGGGAGAATTGTTGAGACATCAAACGAAAAGACCTTTGTTAATTTAATGAATGAAAAGGCCAAAGAATTGGGAATGAAAAACACTTTTTTTGATGAGCCTACGGGTTTAAGTATTAATAACCGGTCGACCGCAGAAGATTTACTTAAATTAGTGGTAGCGGCCCTAAAAGAGGAAAAGATTAGTCAGAGTTTAGAAAAGGCTTTTTATGATTTTTCTTTAGTTAATATTCAAGGAACAAGAAATTATTTTCGGGTCTGGAACACCAATGAAGTTTTAAATAGTTTTGTAGACCTTAAATGGGCTAAAACAGGCTATTTAAAAGAAAGTGGTTATTGTTTTGTTGGTTTAAGTAATTATCAAGAAGGGCAATTTGTGGTGATTGTTCTTAATTCTTTAACTAATCAAGACCGTTGGCAAGAAATAAAAAGTTTAGTTTGGTGGAGTCAATCTCATTGTCAAAACCATCAGAGCTGGTAAAATATATGAAAGATAGGTTATTAAATTTTTAATGCTTCCAGAAATAAAGACAATCTTATTGGCCATGACCCCGATTAATGAATTAAGGGGAACTATTCCTTTAGCCATGGGTTTGTGGAATTTAAATCCTTTTAAAGCTTTTAGTTTAGCCGTGATAGGCAATATGATTCCAGTTTTTTTCTTGCTTTGGCTTTGGCCCAGTTTATCTGGATTTTTAATAAAAAAAAGTCGGCTGGCTCAGAATTTTTTTTCCTGGCTTTGGCAAAGAACTTATCGAAAATTTTATAAAAAACATTCTCTTTATGGTGATTTAGCTCTTATTTTATTAGTGGCCATTCCTTTACCTTTTACTGGGGCTTGGACTGGAACTGTGGCAGCTTTTCTTTTTAAGATTCCTTATCAAAAAAGTTTAAGCTTAATTTTTCTAGGAGTGGTGATAGCGGGAATAGTAGTAACCTTAGCTAGTTTGGGAATTTTTTCTCTTATTTAAATAATATGAAAAAATCAATTATTATTGCTAATTGGAAGATGAATTTATCTTTTCAAGAGGCTAAAATTTTAGCGAAAAAGATTATTAAAGCGACAAAAGAATTTTCTTCATCGTATAATTCAGAAGTGGTAATTTGTCCACCATTTATGAGCTTGCCAGCGGTAGTTAAATTTTTTGGACCGAAAAAAAATTTTTTATTTTGTGGAGCTCAAGACTGTTTTTGGGAAGAACAAGGCGGTTTTACCGGAGAAATTTCCCCAGTTTATTTAAAGGAGACTGGTTGTGATTATGTGATTTTAGGCCATTCAGAAAGAAGAAATATTTTAAAAGAAACAGATGAGATGGTTCATAAAAAAGTTAGAGCGGCTTTAAATTCAGGTTTAATTCCTATTATTTGTGTCGGGGAAACTAGAGAAGAAAGAGAAAAAGGACTTAAAGAGCAAATTATTATTAGTCAAATCACCCACGCTTTAGAGGGAATTCGTTTAAATTCGCACCAAAAAATTATTTTTGCTTATGAACCAGTTTGGGTTATTGGGTCTGGACAAGCAATTAATCCTTATGAGGCAGAATATATGAGTAAAATAATTAAACAAAGAATGATTGATTTATATCCCTTACCGATAGTAAATAATAATTTGCGCATTGTTTATGGAGGAAGTGTTGACACAAGGACAATTAAAGATTTTTTAAAGCAAGAGACAATTAAAGGAGTTTTAGTTGGCGGGGCCAGCTTAAAAGCAGAAGAATTTATTAAAATGTGTAAAATGATTTAAAATGATAGTTCATCTTAAAACTCTAGTTCAAAAAGCCATTAAAAATAATTTTGCCCTCGGGGCTTTTAATACTTGTAATTTAGAAATTACCCAAGGAATTATTAAGGGAGCAATTAAAGCTAATTCAGGGGCGATTATTCAAGTAACCCCTTCTAGCATAAAATACGCTTCTCTTCCTGTCTTGGTTTCATTATTTGAGCTCTTAGCTAAATATCAAGAAAAAAATATTCCTTTGGCCTTACACTTGGACCATGGCCAAACTTATCAACAAACAAAAGACTGTATTCAGGCAGGGTTTTCTTCTGTAATGATAGATGCTTCAGATAAATCATTTAAAGAAAATATTAATTTAACCCAAAAAGTAGTTAAATATGCTCATCAAAAAAAAGTTTGGGTTCAAGCAGAATTAGGGCAAGTCAGCAAAGGCAAACAAGGTTATCAAAAATTAATTAAACGCCCTCAAGATTTTTTAACTGACCCTGACCAAGCCCAGGAATTTGTAAAAAAAACTAAAGTAGATACTTTGGCTGTGGCCATTGGCAATATTCATGGTTCTTATAAAATTAAACATGGAGTGCCGCGCTTAATTCTTTCCCATTTAAAAGAGATTCAAAAAAAAATTAATCTTCCTTTAGTTTTACACGGCGCTTCTGGAGTTTCTCAAATTCAATTAAAAAAGGCTCTTGATTTAGGAATAAAAATAGTTAATATTGATACGGAAATTAGAATGGCTTGGCGATCAGGGGTAGAGAGTTGTTTAAGAAACAAAGAAGAATATGACCCCCGAAAAATTTTAGCTCCGGCTATTGAAAATATTTCTGAAGTAGTTTATAAAAAAATAAAATTTTTAAAACAAAAATAATAATTTATGTTTATTAGTATTTTGCTATTAGTCATTATTTTTTTAAGCCTGGGAGGCATTTTTTATATTATTAGCCGAAAGATTTCTATTTTAAGCAATCTTGATTTAACCCAAGTTCCCAAAGAAAGAAAAAAAAGATTAAAAAGAGATTTAATTGCCCGAGAAGCTTGGCAAAGAATTGAATGGCTTCAGGATTTTTTAAAACAAAAGGGAATTTTTATTAAAAAATTTTATCAACAAATTAATTTATTTTTAAAACAAATCTTGATTTTTTTAAAAAATGCTTTAAAGTTTATTAGACAAATAAATTTTTGGCAAAGGATTAAAAAGATTTTTAAAAATTAGTGCCCAGGTAGCCCCTCATATGGGCGTTATAAAGATTACTTTTTATTTTTAGGTCTAATTAAAAAAAATTTTCCATAAGAGAGGGCCAATAGCCCCTCATATGGGCGTTATAAAGATTACTTTTTATTTTTAGGTCTAATTAAAAAATAAATAATTTCCATATGAGGGGCCCAGGTAGCTCAGTTGGCAGAGCATTTGCATGGTAAGCAAAAGGTCCGCGGTTCGAACCCGCGCCTGGGCTTTTTGGAGGATGGGTAGCAAAGTGGACAAATGCGTCAGACTGTAAATCTGATGGCTTCGGCCTTCGGAGGTTCAAATCCTCCCCCATCCACCATTTTACCAGGGGCCAGGGTAGCCCCTCACATGGATGTTATAAAGATTACTTTTTATTTTTAGGTCTAATTAAAAAATAAATAATTTCCATATGAGGGGCCAGGGTAGCCACCCTTCGCCAAAGGCTTCGGAATGGCAAATATATTTATAATTAAAATAACATTAAGAACAATTTCGTGCTTACAAAGCTTTAGCGAAGTAGTGCCAGGGTAGCTCAGTTGGCAGAGCAACGGTTTTGCTTGCCCCGTTAAAGCTGGAGTAGCTCAGTTGGCCAGAGCAACGGTTTTGTAAACCGTAGGTCGTGAGTTCGAATCTCACCTCCAGCTTTAACGGGGTAAAGTCGGGGGTTCGAATCCTCTCCCTGGCTAATTAATAAAAATGATAATATAAATAATATGCCCAAAAAAGATAAATTAATTAAATTAGAATGCACTGCCTGCCATCGTTTAAATTATTATAGTCAAAAAAACAAAAAAAAGATTAAAGAGAGATTAGAATTAAACAAATATTGTCCGTGGTGTAGAAAACATACTCTTCACAAAGAAACAAAATAATTTTTATCAAAAGTATTAATATTTTGATAGTAAATTGGGTTCGTAGCTCAATTTGGTAGAGCAGCACTCTCCAAAAGTGAAGGTTGCACGTTCGAGTCGTGCCGAACCCGTTTTTTTATTATTTTTTTACAAAATTTATAGAGAAATAAGTTATCAAGAGCAAAATTTACCCGGTTTACTTATTTAATAAAAATTGATATAATATTTTATATGTCAGATTATTATGAAATACTAGGAGTAAGTAAAGATGCTTCTCCAGAAGAAATAAAAAAAGCTTATCGCCGTTTGGCTCAAAAACATCACCCAGATAGAAAAGGGGGAGATACTCAAAAATTCAAAGAAGTTAATGAGGCTTATCAAACGCTTTCTGATGCAGAAAAAAGGAGAATGTATGACCAATACGGACCAGCTTTTGAAAGAGCTCAGTCTCAAGGTGGTTTTAATGGCTTTGAAGGTTTTCGTGATTGGGCTAGTTGGGCCGAGGCAATGAAAGGTAAGGGCTCTCGAGTAGAGTATGAGGATTTTGATTTTGGTGATTTAGGAGATATTTTTAGTGCTTTTTCTGGTTTTGGCCGCGGACAAAAACAAAGGCAAAAACAGACTATGGGAAGAGACATTAAAATAGACTTAAATATTTCTTTTAAAGAAGCTATTTTTGGAACAGAAAAAGAAATTTCTTTAAATCGTTATTTAGTTTGCGAACATTGTCAAGGACAAGGATCAGAACCTGGTTCTAAATTTAAAGTTTGTCCGACTTGTCAAGGACAAGGTCAAGTTATTCAAACCCATAATACAATTTTAGGCAGTTGGCAATCAGCTTCAATTTGTCCTGATTGTCAAGGACAAGGTCAAGTTTCAGAAAAAAAATGTTCTGTTTGCCAAGGTCAGGGCCGGGTAAAAAAAGTAGCTCCTCTTACTATTAAAATTCCTGCCGGGATTGACCAAGGAGAAACAATTCGATTAAGAGGACAAGGAGAAGCTGGTTTATCAGGAGAAACAACTGGAGACTTATATGTGGAAATAGATATTAATCCAGACCCTCATTTTAAAAGAAAAGGGACTAACCTTTTTACTGAAAAAGAAATTTCAATTTCCCAAGCAGTTTTAGGAGAGAAAGTGGAAATAAAAACAATTGATGGTCAAGTAGATTTAAAAATTCCAGCTGGGACCAAGGATGGACAAAAGTTTAAATTAAAGGGTAAAGGAGTCCCCTTTTTATCTGATTCCTCAAATTTTTTTACTAAAAATTCTGGACGCGGAGATCAAATTGTGGAAATTAAGATTGAGATTCCCTCTCATTTAACTAGAAAACAAAAAAAACTTTTTTTGGAGTTAAAAGAAGAAGGGGTTTAAAAATACTTGTGAGTTGTTTTAAAAATGTTAAAATATTAAAAGATGGATAATATATTTGACTTAAATTTTATATTTTATTTTCGCTTAATTTTTATTTGGGCGGTGGTGCTAATTATTTTTTGGTTGATTTTAAGAATTATTTGGCGTCAATGGAAAATTTCCGCCCGAAAAAAATATCGGGAAAAACAAAATTATATTTTACTTTCGGTTAATGTTCCCCGAGACAATGAACAAGGACCAGAAGCAATAGAGAGATTTTTTGCTCATTTAGCCGGGATTAAGATTAGCCCGAGCTGGTGGCAAAAAAATATTAAGGGGGTAGAACAATTAGATGTTTCTTTAGAAATAATTAGTCAAAATGGACAGATTAGTTTTCTTATTTATACTCCAGTTGAATACCGTGATTTAGTTGAGGCCTCTTTATACTCTATTTATCCAGGAGTAGAGATTTTTGAATCCGAGGATTATACTCAGCTAGCTCCTTTAGAATTTCCCGATGAAAAATATGACCTTTGGGGAGCAGATTTAGGGCTTTATAATAAAAATCCTTATCCGATTAGAACTTATCCTTCCTTTGAACATTCTTTAAGTAAAGAATTAAAAGACCCCATGACTGGTTTTTTAGAGATTTTAGGTAAACTTCATCCAGAAGAACAAGTTTGGATTCAATTTATTATTGAGCCGAGTGGGTCGGAATTAAAAAAACAAGGTGAAGAATTAATTAAAAAAATTACCGGAGAAAAAACCGGAGAAAGTAAAAGTTTTTTAAATAAGTTGATTTATTTCCCCATAAAGTTTTTAGAAACTATTGTTGATATTATTGTTTTAGGTTTAGGGTTTTTAATTCCTTCGGTTTCAGAAGGAGAAACCAAAGCAGAAAAAACCATTTCGTTTGGGGATAAAAAATTAGCCGAAGCTATTCAAAATAAAATTTCTAAAATTGCTTTTGCCACTAAAATCCGTTTAATTTATTTAGCCGAAAAAGATGTTTTTTCTAAAGAAAGAGGAATTACTGGAATTATTAGTTCTTTTAATACAGTTAATACTTTAGATTTAAATGGTTTAAGTCCGGAAAAAAAAGTTTTTAGTTCAGCTAAACATCCCTATAAAACTGCGGGTTCAAAAGAGGCAATTTTAGAAGCCTATCGCCGAAGAGCTTGTTATTGGGAAACAAAACCAAAAGGATTAAAAAGAATTATAAAAAAAACTGCTGATTTTTTAACGATTAATATTAAAAAATATCAGAAAAAAAATATTCTTAATATAGAAGAATTAGCTACTCTTTATCATTTTCCAGTAATGGGCAGTGGCCGAGCGCCTTTAATAAAAAAAACAGGGAGCAAAAAGGGCGAGCCACCCTTTTTCTTACCCGTAAAATAAATTTTCATGAGTTTGGGAAAATTATACGTCATTGCTACTCCAATTGGTAATTTAAAAGATATTACTTTTCGTGCTCAAGAAAAATTAAAAGAAGTTGAGGTTATTCTTTGCGAAGATACGCGACAAACAAGAAAATTATGTCAGGCTTGGCAAATTAATTCTCCTTTAATCAGTTATCACCAGCATTCAAAAATAAAAAAATTAAAAGAAATTTCTCATTTAATTAGCCAGGGAAAAAATTTAGCTTTGGTTTCTGATGCCGGAACACCTGGAATTTCAGACCCCGGCCATAAATTAATTAATTATTTATTAAAAGAATATAATTCTTTAGAAATTATTCCTTTGCCCGGCCCCTCGGCTTTAAGTGCTATTTTAAGCATCAGTGATTTTCCCGTTGACCGATTTGTTTTTTTAGGTTTTTTGCCCTTAAAAAAGAAACGAAAAAAGTTTTTAAAACAAATTAGTGAATCAGAATATCCAGTTGTTTTTTTTGAATCTCCTCACCGAATTTTAAAAACCTTGACAGAGTTGAATAATTTTTTTAAATTAAAAAATCCCCGTATTTTAGTGGGAAGAGAATTAACTAAGAAGTTTGAAACAATTTATCGAGGAACTATTAAAGAAGTTCAAGACATGATTCAACAACATTCCCTTAAAGGAGAATTTGTTATTGTGGTTAATTCCACTAAAAAATATTTAATTTAAAATTATGAGCTTTTTTGATTTAATTTTATGCTTAATTTTAATGGGCTTTGTTTGGTTCGGATTTTGGCACGGATTAATCCGTAGTTTAGGTGGAATTATTGGTATATTTTTAGCTGTTTTTATTGCCAGTCGTTGGTATGAAACCGTGGCTTTAGGAATTTTACCCTGGTTGGGAGATAATTTAAATTTAGCTCGTTTAATAGGATTTATTTTAGTCTTTTTCTTAGCCCGTTTTTTAGTTAATCTTTTAATTAAAATTTTAGATAAAGTTTTTGACCTTTTAAGTTTTATTCCCTTTTTAAAAACAATTAATCGATTAGCAGGAGGATTTTTAGGCTTAATTGAGGGAGGCTTAATTCTTGGCTTAATCTTATATTTTTCCACCAAATTTCCTTTAGGGGGTAATTGGGTTGATTTATTATCTCAATCAGGAATCGCGATGCCCTTGATTAATTTAGGTCAATTTTTTGCCCCTCTTTTACCCGAAGCCTTAGAAAAGATTCAATCATTAATTTAAAATAATTACATTTATTTTTTTAGGGGGATTTTTTATTAGAATTAAGAAGATTTTTTATGAAACAACAAATTACTAAAATAAAAAAAAGAGATGGTCGGGTAGTTAAATTTAGACAAGAAAAAATTACTGAGGCCATTTATAAGGCTGTCACAGCTGTTTCTGAAGAAGATGGAAAATTGTCTCAAAAATTATCTAATCAAGTTATTAAAATATTAAATAGGCGTTTTTTAAAGTCAGACGGAAAAAGTAAAATTCCCAGTGTCGAAGATATCCAAAACACAGTTGAAGAAGTTTTAATTCAAGCTGATTTAGTGGAAATCGCCCGGGCTTATATTTTATATCGAGAACAAAGAAGAAAAATTAGAGAAACTATTAAAGTTACTCAGGAAAGTATTAGCATGGTGGACCAGTATTTAAAAGAAATAGACTGGGAAGTTAAAGAAAACGCTAACATGACCTATTCTTTACAGGGTTTAAATAACTATATATCTAATACGGTTACTAAAAAATATTGGTTAGAGAAAATTTATCCCCAAGAAGTTAGAGAATCAACTCAAAACGGTGATTTTCATATTCATGATTTAGGGATTTTAGCTGTTTATTGTGTGGGGTGGAATTTACAAGATTTATTACTTAAGGGGTTTACCGGAGTATCAGGAAAAATTTCTTCTCGACCAGCGAGTCATTTGCGTTCAGCTTTAGGGCAATTAGTAAACTTTTTTTATACCCTTCAAGGAGAAGCGGCTGGAGCCATTGCGGTTTCTTCTTTTGATACTTTTTTAGCTCCTTTTATTCGCTATGATAAATTAACCTATCAACAAGTAAAACAAGCCATGCAAGAGTTTATGTTTAATTGTAATGTGCCCACCCGGGTTGGTTTTCAAACTCCTTTTACTAATGTTACTCTTGATTTAGAACCCCCAAAAAATTTAGCAAAAATCCCTGTGATTATTGGAGGAAAAAATCAAAAAGAAACCTACGGAGATTTTCAAAAAGAAGTAGATATGTTTAATCGTGCTTTTTATGAAGTGATTATGGAAGGAGATGCCAATCAAAGAGTTTTTACTTTTCCCATTCCCACAATAAATATTACTAAGAATTTTAATTGGGATAATCCTGAATTAAAATTAATGTGGCAAGCCACGGCTAAATATGGTATTAATTATTTTTCTAATTTTATTAATTCTGAGTTAGACCCCGAAGACATTAGAAGTATGTGTCCGATTAGTGGAAAAGAAAAAGTTTTGATTGAATCTAGTAGGGGGAGACAGCTAGAATATTCCTCTATTAGATATATTTATGAAGGGAAGATTAGAAATAAGAAGAGCAAGGATATATATAAAATTTATAGTGACGGGAAATTTATTGAAGGTAAATTTAATAAATTTCCTAATCAAAAAATGATTAAAGTTATTTTAAGCAATGGACATAAAATTGAAATGACCACGAAACATTTAAATTATGTAATAGAAAGTAATAGTTCAAAAACAATTAAAACACTGAAAGGAAAAGAACTTAAAAGGGGGATGTATCTTCCTTATTCTTTAAAAATTTATCCAGGAAAAGAAGAAAGGGGGAATAAAGAATTAGGATATTTTATCGGGGCCTATGCAGGAGATGGATCTTTAGATGGCGAAACAACTGTTGTTTTTTCTTTAGAAAATGAGAGAAAGAAGTCGGTTATAATAAAATTACAAAAAATTGCTGAAGAGTATTTTGGAGCTCATTGTTCAACAAAAACCAACAAAGATACAAAGTTATTTACCCTAAAGGTACATTCGCGAGCGGCTGTTGGTTTGTGTAAAGATTTTGTTGCCAAAAAAGGAAGAAACAAACATTACCGGGCGAGATTATTTGACACTAGTATTGAGTTTAGGAACGGAGTTATAGCTGGGCATTATGCCACGGATGGTGGTAATAGAAACAGAATTTATACTTCTTCTAGTAAAATGGTAGAAACGCTGAATATGTTAGCAGCCACATTAGGGACGACTACTAGCATATATAAAGACAATCGTTCAGGTCGTTTAAGTAAAGAGCCTAATTATGCGGTATTGTTTTATCAATTAAATAGAAAAAAATATGGAGATTTTTGGTTTAAGCGTGATAATAAATTATGGGTCAAAATTGATTCCATTAAACCAATAACTAAAACAACGGCTTATTGTTTTGAGGTTAAAAAAGGTGAACCGACGTTTACTGTGGGAACAACAGGTATTTTAACGCATAATTGCCGATTGCGTCTTAACAATAAAGAATTACATCATCGTGGTGGGGGGTTATTTGGCTCCGCGCCCTTAACCGGAAGCGTGGGGGTAGTAACAATTAATTTACCCCGGATTGGCTATTTAGCTAAAACAGAAACAGACTTTTTTAAACGCTTAGCCCGGGTAATGGATTTGGCTAAAGAGAGCTTAGAAATAAAAAGAAAAACTTTAGAAGATTTTACAGAAAAAGATCTTTATCCTTATTCTAAGTTTTATTTGGCAGATATTAAGAAAATGCGCGGAGCTTATTGGTCTAATCATTTTTCCACGATTGGATTAGTAGGGATGAATGAGGCACTACTTAATTTTATTAAAGAAGACATTACTTCTGAAAAAGGATTGGTTTTGGCTCAAAAAATTCTTGATTTTATGCGAAAAAGATTAGTTAATTATCAAAAAGAAACCGGTAATATTTATAATTTAGAGGCGACTCCAGCTGAAGGAACCAGTTATCGTTTAGCGAGAAAAGATAAAGAAGAATATCCTCAGATTATTACCGCGGGAAAAGAGATTCCTTATTATACTAATTCTACTCAATTACCAGTTGATTATACTGATGATTTATTTTTAGCCTTAAAAAAACAAGATAACTTACAAACCATGTATACAGGTGGAACTAGTTTTCATGCTTTTTTGGGAGAAATGATTTATGAGCCAGAAGTGGTTAAAAATATAATTAAAAAAGTTTTTTCTAATTTCCGTTTACCTTATTTTACACTGACGCCCACTTTTAGTATTTGTTCAGAACATGGTTATTTAGCTGGGGAACATTTTAAATGTCCGCAGTGTGGTGAAAAAACTGAAGTTTATTCTCGAATCGTTGGATATTTAAGACCAGTTCAACAATGGAATGAAGGAAAACAAGAAGAGTATAAACAAAGGAGAGAATTTAAAGAAGAATAAAAAATGATTTTTAGAGGTTGGCAAAAAAATTCTTTTAACGAATGGCCGGGCAAGATTTGTTCGGTCGTTTGGGTGGGGGGGTGTAATTTTAGATGTCCTTTTTGCTATAATCCAGATTTAGTTTTAAATTCAGAAAAATTACCAGTTTTTGACTCAAAAGAAATTTTAAGTTATTTAAAAGAAAACCAGGCTTTATTGGATGGAGTGACCATTACTGGAGGAGAACCCTTAATTCAAAAAAAAGAAGTTTTAATTGATTTTATTAAAAAGGTTAAGGAATTAAATTTAGGCGTGGCCATTGAAACTAATGGCACTAATCCTGAAATGATTGAATTTTTAATTACTCATAAATTAGTTGATTATTTAGCCATGGATGTAAAGGCTCCTTTAGAACAAGAAAAATATAATCAATTGACTGGGGTTCAGGTAGACTTAAAAAAAATTAAAAAAAGTATTAAAATAATTAAAGAGGCTAAAATAGATTCAGAATTTAGAACTACGGTGGTGCCAGGGCTTTTAAATCAAGAAGATATCTTAAAAATTACTGATTATATTAAAGAAGGAAAAGGATATTATTTACAAAAGTTTCAATCAAAAGAAACAGTTGGAGATGTTCCTAAAGCTGAAGTTTATTCTGACGAATGGTTTGAAGAATTAAAATCAAAAGTAGCAAAAAAAATAAATATAAAATTAAGAATATAAGAACATTAAAACATAAAACATAAGAACATAAGAACATATAATTCAGGGTCTGACCCCTTGGGGTCTGACCCTAGTTCCCTTGGGGTCTGACCCTAATCCC
Organism: Patescibacteria group bacterium UBA6816; assembly: GCA_002452615.1. GTDB lineage: Bacteria > Patescibacteriota > Patescibacteriia > UBA2591 > UBA6264 > UBA6264. The sequence goes on along the minus strand of DKES01000015.1, from coordinate 6,921 downwards.
TGAATTCGAGACTCAGCCTCCACCTACGAGGTCTCGCCTCGTAGATAAAAGGTCTCGCCTCGTAGATAAAAACATTAAAACATTAAAACATAAGAACATATGAAAAATGTAGTTTTTAAAAAATGGTCTAATTCTATTATTATTGTGGCCATTGTCAGCTTAATTATCGGTGCTTTAGCCGGTGCTTTGAGTGGGCTTGCTGTAGTAGATAGTTTAATGAATGAAAATTTTTCTTTTTTTACTTCCCCAATTTATCAAATTTTTCAACCATCTCAAGATTCCATTCAAGATTCCATTGTTGATTCTGTTCCTCTTGATTTAGAAGTTGATTCGGATTCAGAAAAAACCATTAAGGCGGTAGAAAAAATAAATCCAGCCGTAGTTAGTATTGTGGTTTCTAAATATGTTTCTAGTTATTATAGTTTAGAAACCTATCCTTTTGGTGATGATTTTTTTAATGATTTTTTTAATGACCCTTTTCGTGGGCCAAGTATTCCCACTCCAGTGCCTAATAAAGAACAACCAAAAGAAAAGCAAGAAGTGGGAGGAGGGACTGGTTTTGTGGTTTCTGCTGCAGAAGGTTTAATTTTAACTAACAAACACGTGGTTACTGATGAAGAGGCGGAATATTCAGTTATTACCAATGAGGGAAAAAAATATGAAGCCGAGGTTTTAGCTCGGGACCCTTTTAATGATATGGCTATTTTAAAAATATCAGCAATTGATTTGCCGGAAATTAAATTAGGTGATTCTGACCAAATTAAATTAGGAGAAAGTGTGATTGCGATTGGTAATGCTTTGGGAGAATTTCGCAACACCGTAACCAAAGGAGTGATTAGTGGTATTAGTCGGCGCATAGAAGCGGGAGACAATTATGGCCGTTTAGAGGTTTTAGAAGATGTTATTCAAACCGATGCGGCGATTAATTTTGGTAATTCTGGGGGACCATTAATTAATTTACAAGGAGAAGTGATTGGCATTAATACGGCCATTAGCAGTCAAGGCCAGTTAATTGGTTTTGCTATTCCTATTAATCAAGCCAAACAAGTGATTAATAGTGTTAAAGAACATGGGCGCATTATTCGTCCCTTTTTAGGAGTAAGATATGTTATTATTAATAAGGAGATTGCTGAAGAAAATAATTTGCCTTATGATTATGGGGCTTTAATTATTAAAGGAGAAAAAATTACTGACTTAGCTGTGATTCCTGGTTCTCCGGCTAATAAAGCGGGGTTAGAAGAGAATGATATTATTTTAGAAATAGAAGGAAAAAAAATTACTCAGAATAATTCTTTGGCCAAGGAAATTCAAAAACATCAACCCGGAGAAGAAATAAGTCTTAAGGTTTATCACCGGGGAGAAGAAAAAGAAATTAAAGCGGTTTTAGATGAATATGGTGACTAAATATAAAAACATTTAAACATTGGAATATATGTCAGAATTAATTGAAGAATTAAAAGATTTTAAAAAGAGGCTCCGTCAAATCGGAGAATATCTTTGACTTAGCTAAAAAGAAAAAAAATATTCAAACCTTAGAAAAAGAGATGTCTTCTCCTGATTTTTGGCAGCAAAGAAAAAGGGCCGAAGAAAAATCAAAAGAACTAGACCAACTAAATCAGGATTTAAAAAAATATAAAGAATTAGAGCAAGAAATTAATGATTTATTAATTATTGGGCAAGAAGACCAAGCTGACCCCAGTGTTAATTTAAGAGAAGAAATAGTCGTTCAATTAATTCCTGTGGAAAAAAAATTAATTGAATTTGAAAAATTAATTTTTCTTCAAGGAAAATATGACCAGCGCAATGCTTTGATTTCTATTTTCGCTGGAGCCGGAGGCATTGATGCTCAAGATTGGACAGAAATGCTTTTAAAAATGTATTTAAAGTATGCGGAAAAGAAAGGCTGGGCCTCGAAAATAATTGAGCACTCTAAAGGTTCAGAAGCGGGAATGAAAAGCGTGACTTTAGAAATCCAAGGAGAATTTGCCTACGGGTTTTTAAAAACTGAAGCCGGAGTACATCGATTAGTTAGAATTTCTCCTTTTGACGCGGAAAAAATGAGACATACTTCTTTTGCCTTAGTAGAGGTTTTACCAGAATTAAAAGACGTTAAAGTAAATATCAACCCAGATGATTTAAGGGTTGATACTTTTTTATCTTCTGGTCCGGGCGGGCAAAATATGCAGAAAAATCAAACCGCAGTACGAATAGTTCATTTACCAACAGGATTAAAAGCTAGTTGTGAAGCGGCTCGTTCTCAAACTAAAAACAAGGAAAAAGCTTTGGAAATATTAAAAGGAAAGATTTATCAATATCAAAAAGCCCAAAAAGAGGAAGAAAAAGAACGTTTACGAGGAGAACATAAATCTGCTTCTTGGGGAAATCAAATTCGTTCTTATGTAATTCATCCTTATAAAATGGTTAAAGATTTACGCACCGGATATGAAACAGACCAAATTGAGGATATTTTAGATGGAAATTTAGAAGAAATAATTGCTAGCTGTTTAAAAATCAAAAAAATTAATAATGATTAAAAAAAGAAAAATATTATTTATTTTTTTATTCCTTCTTGTTTTATGGGGAGATTTTTTTATTATTAGTCGCTATGATCCGGTTTGTTGGAATAAACAAGGATATGGTTTTGGAAAGATAGGAAAACAAACAGAAAATACACCAGAGGTAAAATTTGGTTGGGAAAGAGTCGGTTATAATTTTAAAAACTTTAGCGTTTTTTGGCAAAAATCTTTAACAAATAGTTATCATAATTTAAAGGAATTTTTAGTTTTAGATGGTAATTCAATTTGGAATAATTTATTTCATTTTTCATTTTTTATTGGGTTTACCTTAATCTTATTATTTTATTTTGATTTTTCATTGTTAAACACTTTTTTGATTGGCAATTTTTTGAGCATTTTTCATGAATATGTTGCTGAAGGAATTTGTGTCAATCCTTCTTTTGTTGATTTATGGATTGATCTTTTGGGAATTTTTTTTGGAATCTTAATCTTTGTTTTACTTAAGAGTTTTTTATGGTCCAAACAAAATTAGTTTTAGCTAGCGGGATTGGTTTTTTAATCGGTATATTTATTAGTTCTTTTTTGTCTAGTTTTTTGGGCATATTTTTATTTTTTTCCGGGTGTCTTTTTTTAATTTGTTGTTTAATTAAAAAGAAATTTTGGCAAAAAAATAAATGGTATTATTTTTTTATTTTACTCTTCCTTGTTTTTGGTTATTTTTACCACCAACAAAGTTTTGATAAAATAGATGAAAATCATATTGGTTTTTATCAGGGAGAAAAAATTACTTTTCAAGGAAAAATAATAGAATATCCGCAAGAAGAATTAGATAAATTAAAAATAGTTTTAGGAAAAATTGTTTATCAAGGAAAAGAATTAAAAGGAAGAGTTTTAATTAATACCTTACTTTATCAAGATTATCAATATGGCGACCTTTTAGAAATAGAAGGAAAACTAATCGCACCAGGGAAATTTAATGAATTTGATTATGAGGCTTATTTAGCTCGCCAAGATATTTATGGGGTTTGTTATTGGCCCCAAATTACTCTTTTAGAAAAAAATACTTTACCCGGATTTTACCAATCAATATTCTTTATTAGAAATAAAATAAAAAAAACCATTGATAATTATTTCCCTGAACCTCAGGGATCTTTTTTATCAGCTATTCTTTTGGGTTTAAGGGGAGATATTTCTTCTCAAACAAGACTTTGGTTTAGTCAATCAGGGGTGGCTCATATTTTAGCTATTTCTGGTTTACACATTACTATTTTAGCTCAAATTTTATTAATATTTTTTATTAATGTTTTTTTAATTCCCCGGGATAAGGCTTTTTGGCCCACTACTTTAGTGATTGTTTTGTTTGTTTTTCTAGTTGGGGCTCCGGCTTCAGCGGTTCGGGCCGCAATAATGGGTCTGGGGTTAGTTTGGGCGGAAAAAATAGGTCGACCTCAATTAGGTCAAAGAATACTTATTTATACCGCCATAATAATGTTATTGTTTAATCCTCAACTTTTAAAATCAGACCTTGGTTGGCAACTTTCTTTTTTGGCAGTTTTAGGTATTAGTTTGCTCAATCCTTTTTTTAATCGTCAGCTTAAATCCATTCCTCTTAAAAAATATTTAGCCATTACTTTGAGCGCTCAAATTTTTACCCTTCCTTTGGTTTTATATCATTTTGGCAATTTTTCTTTAATTGGATTATTAATTAATGTTTTGGTTCTTCCTTTAATTCCTTTAATTATGATTTTTGGATTAGGATTTGCCTTGATGAGTTTTATTTTTCTTTGGGGGGCAAAAATTTTCTTTTTTCCTTTAATGATTTTAACCACGACTGTTATTTTGTTAGCTAAAATAGGGACAATTATTCCGTTTTTATCTTTTTTCATAATTAATTTTACCTCCTTAGCCCTTGTTATTTCTTATGCTCTCATTTTTTTAGGGGTTTTAAAAATTAAAAGAAAACAAAATTTTTTTGATTTATTTATTACTTAATCATGAAAAAGAAAATACAAATTATTGTGGGAATTTTACTCTTTATTAATCTGGTTATTCTTGGTTATCATTGGTTTTTAATTAATCAGCCTATTTCCCCAGATGATTTAAGGGTGATTTTTTTAAATGTGGGACAAGGAGACGCTATTTTAGTTCAAGAAAAAGGAAAAAATATTTTAATTGACGGTGGACCAAGCCGAGAAATCATTCATCAATTAGACCAGTATCTTCCTTTTTATCAAAGAAAAATAGATTTAATGATTTGCACTCATTTTGATTTAGACCACGTTACTGGTTTAACTGAGGTTTTAAAAAGAATGCCAGTGGACCGAGTAATTTTTTCTGGTCGAAAAAGTTCTCTTCCGGCTAGTGAAAAATGGCTAGATTTGGTAGAAGAAAAAAATATTCCTAATGAAATAGCATTTTTCCCTCAAGAAATAAAAATAAACGAGAATCTTTCTTTGGAATTTCTTTGGCCAGAAAAAGAAATAATCCAAAAAACAGATGGAAGTAATAATTTTACTTCTTTGGTTTTTAAATTAAATTATGGAGAAATTAGTTTTCTTTTTACCGGTGATGCCACTCAAGAAGTAGAAGAACATCTTTTGGCTCGCGGAGATGATTTAAAATCAGATGTTTTAAAAGTAGGCCATCATGGCTCTAAATATTCAACTCTTTTAGAGTTCGTTCAAGCCGTAGCCCCGATTTATAGTGTTATTTCTGTGGGGGAAAATAATTTTAATCACCCTCATTTAAGAGTTTTAAAAAATTTAGAACAAGCCGGGACTAAAATTTTAAGAACTGATGAAAAGGGGGAGATAATATTTTTAGTGACCCAAGGAGTTTTAAAACCAGTCCCAAGTTTTTAAAATCATTTTTTAGATATTTTAGCCTTGACAATAAAATAAGAAGTTGTTAATTTTATGATTGCTTTTTAATTTGATTAAAAAAGATTATGCAAAGAACATTAGTTTTATTAAAACCCGATGCTTTACAAAGAAATTTATTAGGAGAAATAATTTCTCGTTTTGAAAGAAAGGGTTTAAAAATTATTGGTTTAAAAATGATGGAATTAACTGATGAACTTTTATTAGAACATTATCATCAACATCAAAATAAACCCTTTTTTAAAAATTTACTTAAATTTATGGAAAGTTCTCCAGTGGTAGCCATGGTTTTAGAAGGGGTTGAAGCGATTGAAGCAGTCAGGCTTTTATGCGGTCCTACCTTGGGACGTAAGGCCGATGCCGGAAGTATTCGGGGAGATTATTCCATGAGCCAACAACAAAATATTATTCATGCTTCAGATTCTTTAGCTAATGCAGAAAAGGAAATTTGGAGATTTTTTAGTCAAGACGAAATTTTTAATTATCAAAAAATAGACTTCCCGGCTATTTATGGGGAAGGTGATTTAGAAGAATAAATTTTTAAAATGGAATCAATAATTATTGTCTCTGGTTTACCCAGGTCAGGAACTTCTATGATGATGAAAGCACTTAAATCTGGAGGGGTGCCTATTTTAACTGACAATATTAGAAAAAAAGACCAGGATAATCCTCAAGGTTATTATGAATTTGAGCCAGTAAAAAAAACTAAGCAAGATTCTTCTTGGTTAAAAAAAGCTCAAGGAAAAGCCGTAAAAATGGTTTACCGATTATTATATGATTTGCCCCCGGATTATTATTATCAAGTTATTTTTATGCAAAGAAATATTAAAGAAGTTTTAGCCTCGCAAAAAGAAATGTTAAAAAGAAAAGAAAAGGAACCAGAAGCAGAAGAGGAAATGGAATATCTTTTTAAAAAAGAATTAAAAAAATTTCAAAATTGGATTAATAAACAAAATAATTTCAAACTAATTAATGTTAATTATGCGGCCGTGATTAAAGACCCGGTCAAAGAATTTAAAAAAGTTAAAAAATTTTTAGAGCCGGGCAAAAAGATAAATGTTTTAAAAATGGCTCAAATAGTTGACCCTGATTTATATCGAATTAGAAAAAAATAAATTGTGGAAAAGTTAGACTTGCCAAAGAAAATATTTTTGTTATCATTATATTACAAAAGACAAAATAATTTTAATAAAATTAATTAAGTCGCCTTTGTCAATAGTCGACAATAGTTTGTCGCCATCAGGCAAGGTGATTAAAAAAAGAGGTAATTAATATGGCAGTAAAAGAAAAATTTGAAAGAAGTAAACCCCATGTTAATGTGGGAACAATTGGTCACGTTGACCATGGAAAAACTACTTTAACCGCCGCAATTTTAAAATGTTTATCAGGGGCGGGAAAAAAGGTTGAACAAAAAACAGTTGACCAAATTGATAATGCTCCTGAAGAAAAAGAAAGGGGGATTACAATTGCTTTGGCCCATGTGGAATACGAGACAGATAAACGTCATTATGCTCACATTGATTGTC
>DKES01000021.1 GCA_002452615.1 Patescibacteria group bacterium UBA6816 | reverse complement strand
AAATGTCAGAATATTCTGAAAAAGTTAAAGAAGGAAAGTCTTTTATTGTTGTTAAACGTTCCAAGCCTTTATTTAAAATAAGTCCCATTCAAGAAAATGAAATATGGGAATCAGTAATTGATTTTACAAAAATTAAAAAGGGTGGAATTGATATTGACGACCTTCTTTTAAGGCTGTAATTATGGATAAAATCACTAAATCTCTACAGAAATTAGATAGAAAAGAAAAAAAAGTAGTTAGGGATATTTTAGTTAAAATTAAAAATAAAGATTTTAAAAATTTAGACGTTAAAAAACTTAAAAGTAAAAATAATATTTTTAGAGTAAGAAAAGGAAAGATAAGAATAATTTATTATTTGAAACAAGAGAGGATTATGATTTTATCCATAGAGAGAAGAAGTGAAAAAATTTATAAATAAATTACTTTAATATTTATACGATAATATTTAATTTCAAGGTTCTGCGAACGAAGTGAGTAGGTTCTTATAAATTTTAATTCTTAGTAAAGAAAAAAATAAAAAAAGGTGTCAGGTACCTTTTATTTTAAATCAGGAATATAAATATACTCATCTGACTGCTGAAATATAGTTCTAACGTCGTCCACGATGCGGAGCCATAAATCAGAACGAAGTTCTGATTTATGCCGTGAACCGAATTTATTCTGGTTCATGCCATAAATCAGAATTTTACAGACCGAATATATTAATCTATTGTTAATCTGTACGTAGATATAACAATTAAATAAAGAACAAAAATCGCTAAACAAGCGATTTTTATTTGTGGATAAGTTTATGTTGACAGAAGATTTTAACCGTCTATAATATCAATTTGTATTGATATTTAAAATAATTCTATGAATTTTAATTGCTGTAAAACCAAAAAATCTAAAAATAATCTTGACCAGACAGCCGAATTTTTAAAAGTCATCGCCGAACCTAATCGTTTAAAAATTTTATGTATCCTGCAAAAGCAGGAACTGTGCGTCTGCGATATCTGGCAACATTTGGATTTGCCCCAGAATTTGGTTTCTCATCATCTAAAAGTATTAAAAGATTTCAAGCTGGTGGAATCAAGAAAAGAAAGCACTAAAGTAATTTACAGCCTTAACGCTCAAATAATAAGTAAATATTATTCGCTTTTATCTCATTATATTAATAACCAATAAAAATATATGACTATCAAAATCTTGGGCTCTGGTTGCCCTAATTGCCAGACATTAGAGAGTAACGCCAAAAAAGCCGTGGAAGAGCTTGGCCTTAAAGACGTTCAAATCGAACATATTTATGATATTAATAAAATTATCGAATATGGAGTAATGTCTACTCCAGCGATTGTGATTGACGAGCAAGTTAAAGCTTCAGGAAGAATTCCTGACGTGGAAGAAATAAAAAGCTGGCTTAAATAAAAGTTAATATTTTTTATCTCTGTTTTTGGCAGAGATAAAATTTTACCTATAATATCAATACATATTGATGATTAAATACTATGCAAAAAGATATTAAAATTTTTATTCTATTGCTCGGGCTATTTTTACTATTCTACTTTATGCCCATGGAATCGGCTTTTTTTACGGGAGCAATTTTATCTGGTTTTAAACTTTTAAATGAATATGCCCGTCAGCATATTTTAACTTGTCTAGTGCCCGCTTTTTTTATTGCCGGGGCGATTTCTGTGTTTGTTAAAAAAGATTTTATTCTTAAATACTTAGGTAGTCAAGCCAAGAAAATAGTGTCTTATTCTTTGGCTTCAGTATCAGGGGCAATATTAGCGGTTTGTTCTTGTACAATTTTACCATTATTTGCTGGAATTAGAAAAAGAGGAGCCGGACTTGGACCGGCTATTACTTTTCTTTTTTCAGGTCCGGCGATCAATATTGCGGCCATGTTTTTAACGCTATCTGTTTTAGGCCCGAACATCGGCCTGGCCAGAATTATTTCAGCTGTTCTTTTATCTATTTTAGTTGGGCTTTCTATGCAATTAATGTTTAAGGAAAAGACTAAAGACGGGAATCTTTTTATTGAGCAGAGCAATCAACCATCATACAATAAAACAACCGTTTTAATTTTTATGTTAACAATGGTGACGGTTTTGGTGGTCAACGGATTGCAAATCAACTCACCATTCAAATATTTTTTAATGGTCGGCTTGACTATGGTCGTGGCAATCATAGCCCTGGCTAAATTCCAAAAAGAAACCACTAAAGAATGGCTCAAAGAAACTTGGTCTTTTACAAAAATGCTTTTGCCAATTTTATTTATCGGTGTTTTTGTAGCGGGCTTTATTATGCCGTTTTTACCAGAAGAACTGATTGTAAGAATAGTCGGTTCAAATTCTCTGATAGGCAATCTGGTTGCCTCTATTTTCGGGGCGTTTATGTATTTTTCTACCTTGACGGAAATTCCAATCTTGCAAGCCTTAATTGCCAAGGGTATGAGCCAGGGCCCGGCTTTGGCATTGCTTTTAGCCGGACCCTCATTAAGTTTGCCTAATATGCTGGTAGTTAGACGAGTGTTGGGTAATAAAAAAACAGCTGTCTATATTTTGTTAGTAGTCTTTTATTCAACAATGGCCGGTTTGATATTTGGTGGTTTAGTTTAAATCAAAAATTATGAACCCCGTTAGATATCTGTATTTAATGCTCGGAGCTGACGGGAAATATATAATTATTAACCAGATAAGATAATATGAAAAAAAATAAAAAAATATCTAATGGGGTGAGTAAAAAATTATATTTATTTCCCCTATTAATTATTGGTCTTATACTGTTAACTGGTTGCACACCAAAAAATACTAATCAACAAACAGATAATAATCAAACAACAATAAATAATTCTGTTAATGATTCAAATCAAATATCCAAAGCGGAATTTACAGCGGATAAAATTGAAGTGGTCCATTTTCATGGAACACAACAGTGTTGGTCATGCATTACAGTCGGCGAATATGCTTTAAAAACAATCAAAGAAAAATTTTCAAAAGAATATAAAAATGGAACAATAGTGTTTAAAGACATAAATGGTGAGTTATCAGAGAATAGAGATATAGTTATGAAATATCAAGCTCGAGGTTCATCTCTTTTTGTTAACGCTATTATTAATGGGAAAGACAATATTAAAGAAGATGTTACGGTTTGGCGTTTAGTTAACAACGAGAATCAATTTATTAATTATTTTGAGAATAAATTAAATAAACTTTTAGGTAAATAAGCGGAGCTTGTTTTCCGCTTCGCGAAAAATAATTATGGATTTTATTAATGTTTTAATAGATAATTATAATATTCCTCTTTTAACTGCTTTTTTGTTGGGAATTTTAACTTCAATAAGCCCTTGTCCTTTAGTCACTAATATTACTGCCATTGCCTATATTTCCAAAGAGATAAAAACAACTAAAAACACTTTACTTAATGGTTTGTATTATACTTTGGGTCGAGGTATTAGTTATACTCTTCTGGCCACTTTAATTTATTTTGGCTTGTCATCTTTTCAAATTTCTCGAATTTTCCAAGGCTGGGGTGATAAAGTTTTAGGACCCATTTTAATTATCATCAGTTTAGTGATGTTTGGGGTGATAAAAATTAAAACTAATGGACATAACCAAAAAATTGAAAAATTAAAAAAATGGTTGGCCAATAAAGGATATATTGGCTCTTTGCTTTTGGGTATATTATTCGCTTTTGCTTTTTGTCCTTATAGTGGAGTGCTATTTTTCGGAGCTTTAATTCCATTGGTTCTGAAATCTGCTGAGAGTTTACTTTTGCCCCCGATTTTTGCTCTTGGTACGGGATTACCAGTTATTATATTTTCATTCTTAATTGCTTTTTCAATGCAAAAAGTTAGCAAAGCTTTTCAAATTGTTCAAAAGGTTGAAAAGTTAATGAGATATGTAGTAGCATTCATTTTTTTAATAGCCGGAGTTTATTATTTGCAATATTTGGTTAAATATTTAATTAATTTTTTTATATAAAATGTGAAAAAGGTGTCAGGGAAAAGGGTTCCTGACACCTTTTCTCAGGCACCTCAATATTTGGTTAAATATTTAATTAATTTTTTTATATAAAATGTGAAAAGGGTTCCTGACACCTTTTCTCACTGATTTTCTCACCTTTTCTTCACCTTTTCTTACTATTAATTTATTTGCATTATTCTAATAAATATGATATTATTAGAATAAGCGAAAATCTTATTCTAATCATTAGAATAACGAAATTCCTTATTCTAATCATAAAAATATGTCAAAAAAATCTTTTATACCAGAAAAATTACCAGTTAAAGTAAATTACGATAGTTTAATCAAAGAAATTACAAAAGCACATAGAGCATTGGCAAGTTTAGATGCTTTGATTTCGCATTTGCCAAATCCTGAATTACTCGGTCGAACCATGCAGACTAAAGAAGCAGTTTTAAGTTCTAAAATTGAAGGCACTCAAGCAACGATTAACGAGGTATTTGAGTTTGAGGCTAGGCCGGATGGTGGTAAAGATATTGAAAAGAAAAAAGATATTAGCGAAATTATAAATTATCGTGAAGCTTTGAATTTGGGTATAAACAGTTTAGAAAAAACTCCACTATCGGAGAATTTAGTTAAAAAATTGCATGCGATTTTACTAAGGTCTGGCCGTGGTTATAATAAGGCCCCGGGTGAATTTAGGAAAATCCAAGTTTATATCGGCAGGCCCGGGGCAAGTATCGAGGAAGCAAGCTTCGTGCCTCCTCCGTCTAATGAAATTATTTCTTTGTTTGGTAATTTGGAAAAATATCTAAATTCTAACGATGAAAGAGATAGGCTGGTTCAAATTGCAATAGCCCATTATCAGTTTGAGGCTATCCATCCGTTTTTGGATGGCAATGGTCGTGTTGGTAGGCTGTTAACCTCTTTGTTTTTATTTGAGAGGGGTTTATTATCTCATCCGTTTTTGTATTTAAGTGAATTTTTTGAGGAACATCGTGATGATTATTACGATCTCTTGAGGGGAGTCAGTGAAAAGAAAGATTGGCAGGCATGGATTAAGTTTTTCTTATTTGCTCTCACCACTCAAGCTCAAGACGCTGAAAAAACTAGCAAAGGAATTCTTGATCTATATGAAAAATACAAAGAGGAAATTATTGATATTAATTCCATATATGCTGTTAATTTATTGGATGCTATTTTTATTCACCCTGTCTTTTCGACTTCAAGTATTAGAAAAAAGACAAAGATAAAGAATACCCAGACATTCTTTAATTTGGTGGCAAAATTTGTTAAAGCTGGGATAATTGAAGATTCCACTCCCAACAAACAACGTAATAAGGTTTATAAATTTACTGAGTTGCTTAAATTGCTGAACAAATAACTTTCATTCAAAAAAATGTAGTATAAAAGATATAGAAAATGTGCCAGAACTTTTTATTTTAAATATTGGTCTCTAAACAGGTTCTAATCACGTCCATGGTGGGGAGCCAATTTAATACACAATTAGAGATATTGATATAAATGAGATTGTAAAAAACATTTTTTAGGGATGTTTTTTAATTTATTTAAAAGTGTTATAATATAAATATGAGAAAACATCTTTTTTTATTTGTTATTATACTTATCGTTTTAATTGGCGGGTTTTTTCTTTTTTTAAATAAAGAAAAGGACATTGGCATTAAGGATGATGAAATAACTTCCTTTGAAGAATGTGTAAAAGCAGGTTATCCTGTTCTCGAGTCTTATCCAGAACAATGTTATACTGCTGATGGCAAACATTTTGTTAGAGAACTTTCTAAAGAAGAAAAAGAAAATTTAGAAAATAATTCTTATAAGATTTTTGACCCAGAATATATTTCTTCTCAAGAATGGAAAACAAGAATTATTAGCCTTGATGATAAATATCCACCTAAGTTCAGTATTGTTAATGGAGAAATAGATTGTGAAGTAAGGGATGATATTTTTAATAAAACAAAAAAGAAAGTTATTGATAAACAGGTTTATTGTATTGAAGAATCCAGTGAAGGGGCGGCCGGTTCAATTTATACAGAATATGCTTATTCAACTATAAAAGAAGATTTTTTAATAACAGTTAGTTTTGTAGCTCGTTATGCACAATGCTCTAATTATCCTGAGTTGCAAAAAAGCGAATGCAAAAATGAAAGAGAGGTCTTTAGTTTTGATAGTATTGCGGATAAGGTTTCAGGATATGCTTTCAATGAATCTTTAAAAAATCATCAAGAAAAATCAATTATTAGTTATTTATTAACCCAAAAAGATTTTAGTTGGCAAAATCACGAAAATAGTCATCGTTTTTGTTCAATTGAAAATTTAGGCCCAGAAAATGTTTTATTTCCTTTTTATGTTTGGGTCTTTTGTGGAGAATATATTATTGAAGATGGTCAATTAAAAAATTTAAGCGGTGCTTCTTTGCCGGCTAAAATAGATTATCCTAACGAATTGTCTTTTTATGATTTAAGTCGTTTTTCTCATGAAATTCCACTTGATGGGGCTGATTGGGGAAAAAGCGTTGAAGAGATATTCCCAAAGGAAATTCAAAAAGAAATTACTAATTTTAGGAAAGAAGGAAGAGTGAAAAAGATTATTGAGAAAAATGAAGACCAGGCTTGGGTTAATATTTTAGCTTGGGAAGCAATTAAATTAGCAATTAAAGATTGCCGAGTAGAAAGAGTTTTTCAAGATCATAGCCGGAGAGTGGTGGCTAATCTTAAAAATGGAGAGGAGTGGGTCGCGGTTGAGCCCAAAATTGATGAGATTATGTTATTAGTGGAGCAAGCCATCCCTCAATGCGGAAAAATTGAGAGAAGTACTGAATAACTTAAAAGGAGTAGTCCATTTTTTTATATTTTTTAATTAAATAGAATAAACAAATTAAGTAGAACAATAAGTGGATTAGTATTAATGTTTTTGTCAATTTGGTTTATTATTTTTGCCGGATTTATAGATGGACCAAGGATTGATTTTTTAGCTATTCTTTTTGGAGTTTTCTTTTTTGTTATTGGTTTGGCCATTTTTTTTAATAAAAAAGAAGATGAAATTGAAAAAATAAAAAAACAAAAATAATTTATTAATTAATTTTTTAACAATATGGAAAATATCATTGTAACTACCGGGAATAATATTCCCGGAAAAGAAATTATAGAAATTTTAGGAGTAGTTAAAGGTAGTACTGTTAGAGCAAGAAATATTGGTCGAGATATTGGGGCTGGAATAAGAAATATTGTGGGTGGAGAAGTAAAAACATATACAGAAATGACAAAAGATTCTAGAGAAGAAGCATATAATAGAATGGTCAACGAAGCCTTAAATTTAGGGGCAGATGCAGTTACCGGTATTAGGTTTACCACTTCTATGGTAATGGCGGGAGCTTCTGAAATGTTGGCCTATGGTACGGCAGTTAAAATAAAAAAGTAGAAAAAAGAAATCTAAAAAATATAATAATTAAAATTTTAATTGAAAAGGGGACTTTAAAAAAGGGGACTGTTCCCAAAAAATGATATAAAATAAAAAATACACTGGTTGAACCGGTGTATTTTTAATACACACTCAAACAGGTTCGAACTTCGTTCGCCCTGGGGAGTCAACCTAGACAAAAGGTCAAGTGATACCCCGATTTCGTTAATTGGTTTATCCACAGTTTTATAATTGACATCTAAATTATATCTGTTAATATTGTAATACAAATTATTACAATTAATAAATAATTATATGCGTAATATTGTTAACATCTCTTTGCCTGAAAAAATGGTAAAGATGGTAAAAAAAGAGATTAAAGAAAAAGGTTATTCTTCTGTTAGTGAATTTTTTCGTTATCTTATTCGTGAATGGAATGATAATAAATTAGTAGACGAACTCAAAAAAGATCGTTTAAAATTTGAGGCCGGCAAAGGAAAGACTTTGAAATCTTTAAAGGATTTGCGATAGATTGATTTATGAAAATATTATATTTGCCTAAATTTGGAAAGCAATACAAAAAGTTGCCAGCAAAAATTAAAGATTTGGCTGAGGATAAAGAAAAAATTTTTCGTAAAAATCGTAAAAATCCTTTTGATTCAAGTTTAAAAACACACAGGCTTCATGGTAAATTAAGTAGCTTTTTAGCATTTTCTGTAAATTATGAATATAGGATTATTTTTGATTTTGCAGATAAAAAGAAAAATATAGCCAGATTTTATTTTATAGGTAAACACGAGATTTATTAATAGATTAATAAAACTTTAATTTTAGATTATCACCCATTTTCCATAAGCAAACTTTAATCACCTCCATTCTTCAAGTTTAACCAACAGAAAAGGCTTATTTAAGCCTTTTCTGTTTTATTTAATCTTGACAAAAATCAAAAATATGATATTATAAAAATAATCTTTAAAAAAGAAAGGAGGAGTTTTGAAGATATTAATGATTCCTCTCGGTGGGGTTGTTGAAAAGAATAAGTTAGTTCAAGATACGATAAAACGTATTGAGGCGGGTTTAAAAAAATATAGAAAAGGAGATTTTGATTTTATTCTCTTATCTGGTGGAATTTTTTTACCCCCTAAAATTCAAACAATCCCAGGGGCCAGATTGATGGCCAAGTATTTGGTGAAAAAGGGAATATCTTATCACCAAATAATCTTAGAAGAAAGGTCTCTAGACACGTTTCAAAATGTGAAATTTAGCACCTCAAAGTTATTCTTAATGGGAATTAAAAATCCAGAGATTACGGTTATCACTCAATGGCAACACGCGATTAGATTTTGGATCTGTTTTAGAGCCTATAACCTCAAAATTTCTTTAGAGCCAATTAATTACCAAATCCCGATTACAGATTGGTTAAAAGAGTGGTTATTTATTTTATACCATATTTACGACAGAAAAGGGAAAAAATATTTGGCTTTAAAAAACAGAGAGAAAAGGAGGCAAATTTAAAAAGAATCCATCTTAAGAGATAGGATTCTTTTTTAATTATATTTTGTCTCCTTTTAAATAGTTTTAATTTCATTCGCCTGGGGAAGTCAAAAATAAAAAGGTTTTTAAAAACCTTTTTTATCTTGACTAAACCTCTTTTTTAAATTAACATATAATCACAGAGAACAAAGGAAAATAATTAGATCAAGGATTATCTCATTTAATATTTATGACTAAAAAAGATAAAATTTTAATTACCACTGCGATAGATTATGCTAATAGCCCTATTCATATAGGACATGCTTATCAAAAGATATTAGCCGATGTTTTAGCAAGGTATAATCGAATATTAGGAAAAGAGGTATATTTTACTACTGGGACTGACGAACATGGCCAAAATATCGAAGAAACTGCCCGTAAAAAAAATTTAGAACCGAAAGAATATGTAGACCAAATAGCAAAGAAAGATAAAGAAGAACTTGATTTGCTAAATATTTCTTATAATCGTTTTATTCGGACTACTGATGCTGACCATGAAAAATATGTAAAAGAATTTTGGAAAAAAACTAAAAATAAAGGCGATTTATACAAAGAAAAATCTGAGGGATATTATTGCTTAGGTTGTGAAGCCTTTAAAAGAAAATCAGAACTTGTTAACGGGCGATGTGGAGATCATCCTTCTAAGGATTTACAAAAAATAGAAGAAGAAAATTATTTTTTTAAATGGTCTAAATATCAGTCTTTTTTATTAAATCTTTTAGAAAAGAAAGAAGATTTTGTTGTTCCTAAAAATAAAAAAAGGGAAATGATTAATTTTCTTAAACAAGGGTTAAAAGATATTTCTGTTTCTCGTAAAAACATAGATTGGGGAATTTCAGTTCCAGAAGACCAGGAGCAAACAATTTATGTTTGGTTTGATGCTTTAATAAACTATTATAGCGCGGCTCAACCAAAAGGTTTTTGGGATGAACAGACCCATATTATTCATCTCTTGGGAAAAGATAATTTACGATGGCACGCACTGTTGTGGCCAGCAATGTTAAAAGCGGCTGACTTGAGGGTGCCAGATGTAATTTTAGCCCATGAATTTTTAAGTATGAAAAGTAAAAAATTAAGTAAGTCAGAAAATAATATTATCACAGTTTCAGAGATAGTAAAAAAATTTGGAAGAGGGGTTGCCCGATATTATCTTTTAAGGCACGGCCCTTTATTTAAAGATGCTGATATTTCTTGGGACCGGGTGGAAAATGTTTATAACAAAGAGCTGGCCGACGGACTCGGAAATTTAGTTCAGAGAGTATCTAAAGTTTGTTCCCGTTCTGATTATAAGGCTGATTTTAATTTACCGGAAAAATTTTCTCCTTATATTGAAAATAATTTAAATAATTTTAATTTTAATCAAGCTTTAAAGGAGATTTGGAATAAAATAAGCAAAGAAAATAAATATCTTGAAAAGAAAGAATTTTGGCACAAGCAAAATAAGGAACTGACTGAAATTTTAGGTCATGCAGTTAAAACGGTTCGTCAAATTGCTTATGATTTAAAACCTTTTCTTCCTGAGATAGCTGAAGAAATAGAAAAAAGATTTAATTCTAAAAAAATTAAGTTTGGTAAACCTCTTTTTCCTAAAAAATAAAATAATAATTAATAAAAGAAAATAACCCACACTTAGACGTTTTTTTATTAAAAAGTATTATAATATAAATAAGAAAATAAATTTTTAGAAATTTATTAAAATAATTTTATGTTTAAAAAGGGAATTTCATTTATTTTAATATTATATGTATAATAATATGACCATAGAGTAATAAATAATTAGAGACATGATTAAAAAAGATTTTTCAATTTTAATAGGAGGTCGAGCTGGCGAAGGTTCCAGGAAAGCCGGGTTAATAATTGCTAAGTTATTTGCTGAACTTGGTTATAAGATTTTTATTTATGACGATTACCAATCTTTGATTAGAGGAGGACATAGTTTTTCTCATCTTAGAGCTTCAGACAAAAAAGTTCTTTCTCATAGAAAAAAACTTGATTTTTTATTAGGTTTAAATGAAGAGGTTATTAAAAAACATCAAAAGAAATTGGATAAAAAGGGGATTATTATTCATGACAGCATGGCAAAAAAAGCAGTGGAAGAAGTTAAGGGTAAACCAATGATGGAAAATACAGCCATTATTGCTATTTTTGCCAAGAATATTGGGATAGAATGGAAAATTTTAGAAAAAGTTTTAAAACAAGAATTTAAAAAATTTCAAAAGTTAAATTTAAAAGTGGCCCAAAAAGCTTTTGATAAAGCAGAAATATTATTTAAAATCAAAAGATTAAATAAAAAAGTATTTCCCCTTATAACTGGTAATGAAGCCCTGGCTTTAGGAGCGGTAAAAGCCGGACTTAAACTTTATCTTGCTTATCCCATGACCCCGGCCACAGGAATTTTACATTATTTAGCAAAAAACAAGGATAAGTTTAAAGTGGTTGTTTCTCAGTTAGAAAACGAAGTAGGAATTGTTAATGCCGCCGTAGGAGCAGCTTATGCCGGAACTAGAACCATGGTTGGAACTTCTGGAGGAGGTTTTGCTTTAATGACGGAAGGATTTAGTTTAGCGGCCCAAAGTGAAAATCCTTTAGTAATAGTAGAAAGTCAAAGAATGTCTCCGGGAAGTGGGGTCCCAACTTATCAAGCCCAAGGAGATTTATCATTTGTCTTAAGTGCCGGACACGGGGATATTGTTAGTTTTGTGATTGCCCCTGGTGATGCCGAAGAGTCTTGTTTTTGGGGAGGAAAAATATTAAATCTGGCCTGGAAATATCAGACCCCTTCAATTTTATTAATAGATAAGGAAATTTCTGAGAGTACTTTTAGTTTTGATAAAGATATTTTAAAAAAAATCAATTGTGAAAGACCTCTTTTATGGGATAAAAAAGGGAGATATTTGAGATATCAAGACACAAAAAATGGGATTTCTCCCATGGCTTTTCCCGGGGATAAAAATGTAATTTCTAAATCAAATAGCTATGAACATGATGAATTTGGTTTAACCATAGAAGATGAAGAAAATACAGAAAAAATGCAGAATAAAAGATTAAGAAAGTTTAAAGAAATGGAAAAAGAGGTAGATAGATTAGAATCAGTTAAAGTTTACGGAAACAAAAAGTCAAAGAAGGCTATTATTTGTTGGGGGTCAACAAAGGGGCCAGCCAAAGAAGCGGCAGAGAGATTAGGATTTAAAATGGTTCAGCCGATTATTTTACAGCCTTTTCCAGAAAAGAAAGTAAAACAGGCTTTAAAAGGAGTAAAAAAAATTGCCTTAGTAGAAACTAATGCTTTAGGACAAATGGAAAAACTTTTAAATAGTTATGGAATAAGAATAGACAAAAAAGTTTTAAAATATGATGCCCGGCCATTTTTACCAGAAGAAATAGAAAAAAAATTATCTAAATTTTAACAATCATATGTCTGATAAAAATATAAAATTAGAAACTTCAGCGCAAAATACTTGGTGTCCAGGATGTGGTAATTTTGCTATTTTAGCCGCTCTAAAAGGAGTCGTTGCTGAAATGATAAAAAAAGGAACCCCAAAAGAAGAAATAGTTTTAGTAAGTGGGATTGGCTGTAGCTCAAAAATTATTGATTACATAAATTTAAACAGCTTTTCTTCCTTACATGGACGACCAGTTATTTCAGCTCAAGGAATAAAAATGGCCAATCCTAAGCTCAAGGTTATTGTATTTATTGGAGATGGAGGTTGTTATAATGAGGGAATTGCCCATTTAATTCACGCCGCTAAAAGAAACACTGACCTTACGGTTTTAGTTCATAATAATAGAAATTTTGCTTTAACCACTAGCCAATTTACAGCAACTTCGCCCAAAGGATTTAAAGGAAAATCAACTCCTCAAGGAAGCATTGAAGAGTCATTTAATCCCTTAAGCTTAATGTTTTCATTAAGGGCCAGTTTTATTGCTCGAGGATATTCTATGAAAATTAATCACCTTCAAGATTTGATTAAAAAAGGAGCTAAACATAAAGGTTTTTCTTTTATTGAAATTCTTCAGCCTTGTATTACTTTTTTTGACACCACTGATTTTTACAATCAAAGAGTGTATGAAATGAAAAAAGGTGATTTAAAATCTGACCAAGAAATAATTAAGAAGATAAAAGAGTGGGATTATGAAGATAATAATTCTAAAATTCCTTTAGGTATTTTTTATCAAAGAAAAAGGCCTGTTTATGAAGAAGAATTATTGAAAAAGTAGTTTTTATAAGTGCTGCTGAGGGAGGGAATTTTAAGGGGATAAATTAACTTGACTAAAAAATGATTTAAACTAATATAAAGATATGAAATCTTTATTGATTAAATTCAATTTAAACTGGTGGACCGCCTCTTTTGGTAGGCGGTAGTTTTGATTATTAATCTTTTAATTTAGGACCGCCTACTAGGCGGTTTTTTATTTTTACTAATGAAAAAAAGAAAAATTAAATTTTATTTTAAAAATTTGGCGACCTATTATTGGTTTAAGAGGATTAGTTTTTATTTATCAATTTTTTTAATTTAATTTAATTTTTATGAAAAAAATAAAATTACCTAATAAACAAGGATTTTTTGGCCAGTACGGTGGACAAATCGTTCCTCCAGAAGTAAAAAAAGAGTTAGTAAAAATTGAAAAAGCCTATCAAGAGATGAAAAAAGATAAGTCTTTTCAAAAAGAATATCAACGGCTTTTAGTTGATTACGTGGGAAGACCTTCACCATTATTTTTGGCAAAAAATTTAACTAAAAAATTAGGAGGAGCCAAAATATATTTAAAAAGAGAAGACCTTAATCATACTGGCGCTCATAAAATTAATCATACTTTAGGAGAAGCTTTATTGGCCAAAAGCATGAAAAAAAAGAAATTATTAGCTGAAACCGGGGCAGGGCAACACGGAGTAGCCCTGGCTACCGCCGCCATTATTACGGGATTAAAATGTGAGATTCACATGGGAGCAATTGATATTAAAAAGCAACATCCCAATGTTTTGCGAATGAAGATATTAGGAGCTAAAATAGTAACGGTTAATAAGGGTGGAAAATGTTTAAAAGATGCTGTTGATAGCGCTTTTGAAGCTTATCTTCACGACCTTAAAAATACTTTTTTTGGGATTGGTTCAGTAGTGGGCCCACATCCTTATCCAATGATGATTAGAGATTTTCAATCAGTGGTGGGAAAAGAAGCAAAAAAACAGATTCTAAAAAAAGAAAACAGGTTACCAGATTATTTAATTGCTTGTGTTGGAGGAGGTTCTAATGCCATGGGATTATTTAATGCTTTTCTTGATGATAAAATTAAAATGATTGGAGTGGAGCCGGCGGGTAAAAGTTTTCGTCCCGGTGACCACGCTGCGACCTTAACTTTAGGTTCTCCTGGAAATTTGCATGGAATGTTTACTTATCTTTTACAAAATAAAAAAGGAGAGCCTCAACCAGTGCACTCAATTGCTTCGGGGTTAGATTATCCTGGGGTTGGGCCAGAACATTCTTTTTTTAAGGACCAAAAAAAAGTTGAATATGTGACCATTAATGACCAAGAAGCTTTAAAAGCTTTTTCTTTATTAAGTCAGGTAGAAGGAATTATTCCAGCCTTAGAAAGTGCTCATGCTTTGGCCCAGGCAATAAAAATTGTCCCTCAATTAAGTAAAGATAAGATAATAGTAGTAAATCTTTCTGGTAGAGGAGATAAAGATGTTGATTATGTTGGAAAATTATTAAAGATAGATTAATGGTGATTTTAAACCCTCTTGTTCAGATTAAATCTGAATAAGAGGGATAGGGGTTTAAAAGAGTTGACACCTTAAATAGATTGAGTTAAAATAAGATTGTTTAACAATAATTATTTAATTTAAGTTTTTATGAAAAAATCAAAATTTTTATTTTCTTTTCTTGGTCTAGTTTTAGTTCTAGGTTTGGTGAGTGGTTGTACCATGGCCCCAAAAGAAGAACCAGAATTAGGAGCTGAAGAAGAATCAGAACTAGAAGAAAATGAAGTTATAGCTGAACCAGTTATTATCGAGACTGAAGATAAAAGCGAAGAACAAGAAATTGCTCAAAATTGGGTTTTAAATTTTTCTCCAACTTATGTTTTTTCTGGAAAAAATTTAATGATTGAGGGAGACCCGATTAGAGCTAGTGGGGGAACAGAATTTTCTTTTAGTTTTGTTTCTGATTATCCAGGTTATGGAGACCTTTCAGCTGAAGAGGAATTGGTTGAACAAGAAGTTACTCATATGATTGTAGTGACAGTAAACGAAGAAGGAAAAGTAGTTAGAGCAGTGGTTGACAATATTTATGACGAAATATATAATGAAATGCTGTAGGGGGGAAAGTTTTAAAAAATTTAATAAATCTAATTATATCACGTTTATGAAGAAATCAAAATTTTTATTTTCTTTTCTTGGTCTAGTTTTAGTTCTAGGTTTAGTGAGTGGTTGTACCATGGCACCAGTACAAGAAGAACCAGAAGAGGAAATGTTTGAAGAGGAAATGCCAGAAACTTTTGAACCAGAAATAGGAGCTGAAGAAGAAATGGAAGCTGAACCAGAAATGGAAGCTGAACCAGAAATGGAAGCTGAACCAGAAATGGAAGCTGAACCAGAAATGGAAGAAGAAATGTTAGAATAGTTTGAAATGATAGGTTAAATTAATTTTTCAAAAAAGAGGGTCTTTTAACAGACCCTCTTTTATTAAAATAAATAATTTTTAATAAAAACTAGAGAATTTTAATTACAGATTTTAAAAATTCAGTAATATGTTATAATAAATAAGAGTTTAATAATTTAAAATTTTTATATGCAAGAATTAAAATTTGAAGATTTAAAAAAAGAATATCAAAATCTTTTAAATCAAGCGGCCGCTAGTCGAGAATTTTCTTATAGTCCTTATTCTAATTTTAAAGTCGGAGCAGCCTTATTAACCCCGGCTGGAAAAATTATCGCCGGTGCCAATATGGAAAATGTTAGTTTTGGTGCTACTATTTGTGCTGAAAGAGCTGCTTTGGCTCGGGCTAATTCACAAGGAGAACAACATTTTAAAGCTCTGGCTCTTATCGCTCAAGGGGATTTTTCAGAAGAAGTAATTACTCCTTGTGGGATTTGCCGACAAATGTTAGCAGAATTTGCCCAAATGGCTCAAGAGGATTTAGAAATCATTATGTCTAATCCCAATAAAGATAAAATTATTCTAGCAAAAATTTCAGAACTTTTACCCCTTTCTTTTAAACCTCAACATTTAAAGAAAAAATAAAAAGAATAAAAATTATGATTGATACTCACGCCCATTTAAATTTTAAAGCTTTTAGCCAAGATTATCAAAAAGTAATCCAAGATAATTTTAAACAAGGATTAAAAGCAGTGATTAATATTGGTTCTAATTTAGAAACGAGTAAAAAAGCTTGTCAAATAGCTCAAGAGTTTTCTCATTGTTATGCTGCCATAGGATTACATCCTATTCATGTAGAAGACGAGGATTTTATTTTAGAAGAATTTCAGGAGCTAATTAAAAAAAACAAAGACCAGGTGAAAGCAATTGGAGAAACAGGCTTGGATTATTATCAAGAAAAATATGAGCCTGAAGAACAAAAAAAAGTTTTTTTAAAACATTTAAAATTAGCTCAAGAGTTTAATTTACCCGTGGTTTTGCATTGTCGAGGAAGTAAAACAGAGCCCCATGATGCTTATTTGGATTTATTAAAAATTTTAAAGAAACAGGTTAAATCAAAAGGAGTGATTCATTGTTTTTCAGCTGATTGGGAAATTGCCCAACAATTTTTAGATTTAGGTTTTTACATGGGTTTTACCGGGCCAATCACTTTTAAAAATGCGACCCCAAGGCTTTTAAAAGTAGTTATCCAGGCCCCTTTAAATAAAATTCTTTTAGAAACAGATTGTCCTTTTCTAGCTCCTGAACCTTATCGCGGGGGGAGAAATGAACCGATTTATATTCGTTTGCTGGCTCAAAAAATTGCTGAATTAAAAGAAATTTCTCAAGAAGAGGTAATTAAACAAACTACTAAAAACGCCCAAAAATTATTTAATATAACTGAAAAACTTAATTAAATAGTGTTTTATGGGAGAAAATTCTAAAGATAATATTATTCAAGGACTAAATCAAGAGCAATTAAAAGCAGTGACTTATAAAGAAGGTCCTCTTTTAATTATTGCCGGGGCAGGAACAGGAAAAACTACGGTTATTACCAAGCGCTTAGCTTGGTTAATTTTAAAGGGTTTAGTTAAAACTAATCAAGTTTTAGCTTTAACTTTTACAGAAAAAGCGGCCCAGGAAATGGAAGAAAGAGTGGACCGCCTTTTACCTTATGGTTATGTGGATTTGTGGATTTCTACTTTTCATTCTTTTTGCGAAAGAATTTTACAACAACATGCCTTGGACATTGGTTTACCGATTAATTTTAAATTATTAGATGAAACCCAACAAAGTTTTTTAGTTCAGGAAAACTTAGATAAATTTGATTTAGATTATTATAAACCCTTGGGCAATCCAACTAAGTTTGTGCGGAGTTTGGTTAAACATTTTTCCCGGGCCAAAGATGAATTAATTACCCCGGAAGAATATTTGGAATATGCGGAAAATTTAAAACAAGACAAGGATACCACCATGTCTGGAGAATCTTTAGACCAAGAAACAGCCCGAATTAAAGAAGTGGCTAATGCTTATTGCACTTATCAACAATTACTTTTAGATAATAATGCTTTGGATTTTGGGGATTTAATTAATTATACTTTAAAACTTTTTGAAAAAAGACCTCAAATTTTAGAAAAATATCAAGAACAATTCAAATATATTTTAGTGGATGAATTCCAAGACACTAATTGGGCCCAGTATCAATTACTGCGGATGTTGGCCCAACCTAAGAATAATATCACGGTCGTTTTTGATGATGACCAGGCAATTTATTTATTTCGGGGAGCTTCTTATAATAACGTCTTGCAGTTTAAAAAAGATTATTCTAAATCCAAACAAATAGTTTTAATAAATAATTACCGTTCTCAACAGCAGATTTTAGATTTGTCATATAATTTTATTCAACAAAACAACCCGGCTCGTTTAGAGGCCCAGGAAAAAGAAGTGGTTAAAAAATTAATCGCCATGAAAAAGGGTCAGCCAGAAACCGCTCATTTACATTTTAAAACTCAAGAAGATGAGGCTAGGGGAGTGATAAAAAAGATAATGGAGTTAAAAAAACAGGACCAAGAATCAACTTGGAATGATTTTGCTATTTTAGCTCGGGCTAATAGTCAGGCGGAAATTTTTGTTCAGGCTTTAAATTTTGCTGGAATACCGCACCAATTTTTGGCTCGACGCGGTTTATTTTCCAAACCCCTTATTTTGGATATTTTATCTTATTTAAAATTACTAGATAATTATCATGAAGGTTCAGCTGTTTATCGCGTTTTATCTTCGCCTGTTTTTAAGGATAAAATTAGTAATGAGGATTTAGTGCGGTTAACCAGTTATGCCAATAAAAAAAGTTTGTCCCTTTATGAGGCTGTTAAGCAAGCCACAACTATTCCTCAATTGTCTTCTAAAACAATCCAAGCTTTGGAAGAATTTTTAGCGCAAGTAGATAAACATACAATTTTAGCCAAAACAAAAAGTGTTAGCCGGGTTATTTACGCTTTTTTAGAAGATAGCGGTTATTTACAAATTTTAACTAATCAGGAAAAACAAGAGCGCCAACAAAATGAAAATATTTTTTGGTTGAATCAGTTTTTTAAAAAGGTAGAAAGTTTCGAGTCAGTTAATTTTGATGCTTCTTTACCTAATTTTATAAAAATGATTGATTTAATGATTTCTACTGGCGACACTGGTTCTATGAAAGCAGAAATAGAAGAAGGTCCAGAAGCAGTTAAAGTGAGTACAATTCATAGCGCCAAAGGTTTAGAATTCAAATACGTTTTTGTCGTTAATTTAGTGGACCGGCGTTTTCCCACTATTGAGCGGCGTGACCCTATTGAAATTCCAGAAAAATTAATTAAAGAAATTATTCCCCAAGGAGACATTCATCTACAAGAAGAAAGAAGATTATTTTACGTGGCTTTAACCCGGGCTAAACAAGGGCTTTATTTAACTTCTGCTGAAGATTATGGTGGAAAAACCTCTAAAAAATTGTCTAGATTTTTGTATGAATTAGGTTTAATAGATGAAGATAAAAAGAAAAAGACATTAATGGCCAGTAGTATTTTAGAAAAAAATAAAGAAATATCTGAAGAAAAGGGGGATTTTAATTTTGTTTTACCTTCTAAATTTAGTTTTTCTCAGTTTACTGCTTTTAATGTTTGTCCTTTGCAATACAAATTTGCTTTTGTTTTAAAAGTTCCTCGGCGAGGGAAAGCAGTTTTTAGTTTTGGTAAAACTATGCATCAGACTCTTTATCAATTTTGTTTGGATTGGCAAAAAAACCAACAAGCAAAACAAAAGGATTTGTTTGGCAAACCAAAAGAGGTCAAAGGATTAAATTTTGATGATTTAATAAAAATTTATGAACAGGCTTGGATTGATGATTGGTATAAAAATAAGGAACAAAAAAAAGAATACTGGGAAAAAGGTAAAAAAGCCTTAAAAATTTTTTATCAAGATTTTATAAAAAATCCTCCAAAAATAAAATACTTGGAAAAAGAGTTTAATTTTAAAATAGGCCAGGATACTATTAAAGGGGTTATTGATCGGGTTGATGAACAAGAAGGGGGTTATCATCTTATTGATTATAAAACTGGGCAAAAAAAGAAATTAAGTAAAGATAATAAGCAACAATTATTGCTTTATCAAATGGCCATGGAAAGTTTACCTCAAGTTTTTACTAAACCAGTTAATAATTTAACTTTTTATTATTTAGAGTCAGGGGAGCAAGTTTCTTTTTTAGGGGAGTCAAAAGATTTGAAAGATTTAAAAAAAGATATTGTTGAAACTATTGCCAAAATAGAGAAAAAGGAATTTCCTCCTCAACCTGGTTATATGTGTCAACATTGTGATTATTTTCCCATTTGCCCTTATCGCCAAGAATAATTTTTCTTGTCAGGAATAAGGGAAATTGATATAATATAGAAACACTAGAACCCCGGTAGTAGAACGCTTTGCGTTCACTACAGGGCAGGCATAAAAACCCCAGTAGTAGAACGCTTCGCGTTCACTACAGGGCAGGCATAAAAACCCCAGTAGTAGAACACTTCGCGTTCACTACAGGGCAGGCATAAAAACCCCAGTAGTAGAACGCTTCGCGTTCACTACAGGGCAGGCATAAAAACATAAGAACGTAAAAACATAAGAACATGGATTGGGAACCTGGGTACTTGGGGATTGGGAAAAACATTAGAACATTCCACCTACGAGGTCTCGCCTCGTAGATACCTCCCACTTAAAAATAGACAAGGTTCGACCTTGTCCAAAGAACATTAAAACATTACCTACGAGGTCTCGCCTCGTAGTTCCCACAAACAAGATTTCACCTACGAGGTCTCGCCTCGTAGTTCCCACAAACAAGATTTCACCTACGAGGTCTCGCCTCGTAGTTCCCACAAACAAGTTTCCACCTACGAGGTCTCGCCTCGTAGTTCCCACTTCGCGTTCACTACGGGGCAGGCATTAGAATAAGGATTGAGTATTTGGGGATTGGTGATCTCTTCATAATTACAGATTATATTAATTTATTATTTGAAAATATGACCTTAAAGAAATATCTTAATTTAATGCTTGTTTTAACTTTGATTTGTTGGCTGATTTGGGCCCTGGTTTTATTTTTTGTTAATCCCAAAGAAACCGGTTTAATTGGTTTTATTTTATTTTATTTTAGTTTATTTTTGGCTACTCTTGGTGTTTTTTCTTTACTGGGTTTTATTATTTGGGCGCGAAGAAAAAAGGGGCCAGTTTTTAAACAGGTAGAAGTTTCTTTTCGTCAGGGAACCTGGCTCAGTCTTTTTTTAATTGGATTAATGATTTTACAGGGAATAGGATTGTTGCGCTGGTGGAATAGTTTGCTTTTTTTGATTTTTTTAATATTTTTAGAATTATTTTTTCTTTCTTCTCGCAAGCAATATAAAATAGAATAATAAATTTTAATCAAAAATTTTTTAACTATTATTCATGTTAAAAAAAATAAAAGAATTAAGAGTTAAGGCTCAAGAGCAAATCGAGCAAACAACTAACCCTGATCAATTAAAAGAAATTAGGCAAGAATATTTAGGTAGAAAAAAGGGTAAATTAACTCAATTATTAAGAGGGTTAAAAGATTTATCGCCAACAGAAAAGCCAAAAGCAGGGGCCTTGGCCAATCAAGCTAAAAATGAAATTGAAAATTTAATCAATCAGAAATTACAGGAATGTAGTTTGGCTCAAGAAAAAAATCAAGAAACTTTCATTGACTTTACTTTACCGGGAAAACAAATTAATTATGGTCATCTTCACCCTTTAACTCAAGTTAAAAATGAATTGAGTGATATTTTTTATTCCATGGGTTATCAAATTTTAGAAGGACCGGAAATAGAAACAGATTATTATAATTTTGAAGCTTTAAACATCCCGCCTGGTCATCCGGCTCGAGATATGTGGGATACTTTTTATTTAAAATCTAAAAAAAGAGAACTTTTAAAAACTCACACTTCACCGATGCAGGTGCGAGTAATGGAAAAACAAACCCCTCCTTTAAAGGTTTGTGTTTTTGGCCGGTGTTTTCGTCACGAGGCCACTGATGCTTCACATGAGCATACCCTTCACCAAATGGAGGGTTTTGTCGTGGATAAGAATATTAACGTTGCTAATTTAATTGATACTTTAAAAGTTTTTTTACAATCCTTGTTTGGAACAAAAATTAAAATAAGGTTACGGCCCAGTTATTTTCCTTTTACTGAACCAAGTTTTGAAGTTGATTTTGCTTGCCTTAATTGTCAAGGGAAAGGATGTCCGGTTTGTAATCAAACTGGTTGGGTGGAAATTTTAGGGGCCGGGATGATTCATCCTCAAGTTTTTAAGTCAGTTGGTTATCCGGCCGGTAAATATACGGGATTTGCCTTTGGTTTAGGGTTAGACCGGTTAACTTTAATGCGTTATCAAATTGATGATATTCGCTGGTTTCATTCTGGTGATTTAAGATTTATTCGGCAGTTTTAAAGAGTTTTTCCAATAATTTCAATCCTGAGCTTGGCGAAGGAGCAGGAATTATTGTTAAAAAACCTTTACCCCGCACCAACTTTCTTTAATTTTTAAGTTTAAGGTAAATAAGTTATAATAAATCTAAATTCCTTTTATTCATTTTTTCAGTTATCAAACCTTATCAGAAAAAAAATAAAAGGTTTAAAAAGTAAAATATATTAAAGTTAATTCTGTTTATCCATACACTCATAACTTAAATCAGTTTTTTCTGAAAGAAAGTGGGTGAGGGATGCTCAAATTTATAGTAAAAATCATTTCATTATTTCATAATTCATAATTTTTAATGAATTTGGCATGAAAATATCTTATCAGTGGATAAAAGAACTTATCCCTAGTTTTAAAAAGACTCCTCAAGAATTAGGAGAAGTTTTAAGTACAAAAATAGCGGAAACAGAAAATATTTTTGATTTAAGTCAAGGTTTAGAAAAAGTTGTGGTGGCGGAAATTTTAGAAATTAAGCCTCATCCGCGAGCAGATAAATTAAAAATAGTTTTAGTAGAAACCGGCCAAGGAAAAAGAAAAATTGTTTGTGGAGCGCCTAATTTAATAAAAGGACAAAAAGTTCCTTTAGCTTTAGAGGGAGCTTGTTTGTTTAATGGATTAAAAATAGATAAAGCTGTAATTAGGGGAGTGGAATCTAAGGGAATGCTTTGTGCTGAAGATGAATTAGGATTAGGAGTTGGACATGAAGGGATTATGATTTTATCTTCAGATTTAAAACCAGGCACTAAATTAATTAAAGCTCTTAATCGAGATGATGTTATTTTAGAAATAGAAAACAAAGCTTTAACTCATCGACCAGACTTATTTAATCATTTTGGTTTAGCGCGAGAAATAGGAGCGGTTTTAAATTTAAAAACAAAAATAAAAGATTTTTCTTTTCCTTTAGTTTCTAAAAAAGATTTGATTAAAATAAAGATAGAAGAAAAAAATTTATGCCCCCGTTATTTAGGCGTAGTGATGGAGGGGATAAAAATTAAACCCTCTCCTTTGTGGCTAAAAAATCGTTTACGTAATTTGGGAGTTAAACCAATTAATAATTTAGTTGATATTACCAATTATGTTTTGTGGGAGATAGGACAACCTTTACACGCTTTTGATGCGGAAAAAATTAAAGGAGAAGAAATTAATGTTCGTTTAGCTCAAAAAGGAGAAAAATTATTAGCTCTGGACGACCAGTTATATCAATTAAACTCTAATAATTTAGTGGTGGCGGACCAAGAAAAACCCATTGCTTTGGCTGGAATTATTGGAGGAAAAGAATCGGCGATTACTAAAGAAACAAAAAAAATTATTATTGAATCAGCTAATTTTAATCCGACTCAAGTTCGACGGAGCGGGTGGGAATTAGGATTAAGGACCGAAGCGGTTATTCGTTTTGAAAAAGGTCTACCCTTGTCTTTTGCTTCTCAGGGTTTAGTCCGAGCCATTGAATTAGTTAAAGAATTAGCTCAAGGTAAAGTGGTTAGTAAAATTTATGACCAGCAATCTCCAGAAGCTAAAAAAGCTTTAAACCAAAAAAGAGAAATTATTTTTAATCCAGAAAAGGCTCAACAATTTATAGGGGTAGATATTTCTCCTTTAAAAATGAAACAAATTCTTAAAAATTTAGGGAGTAAAATTAAGCCACAAAAAAAAGATTTAATTATTATTCCCCCGGACCACCGGACTGATTTAACTATTTTTGAAGATTTAGTAGAAGAAATAGTAAGAATTTATGGTTCAGAAAAAATTAATTCTCAACCCATTTTGTCGGCAATGTGTCCTTTAAAACAAACCCCGGAATATATTTTGGAAAATAAATTGAAAAATCTTTTAACCAGCATTGGTTTTGACGAGGTTTACAGTTATGCTTTTAGTTCTGAAAAGAAAATTAAATATTTTAAAGAAAATTTAAAACCCAGAGAAATAACCAATCCTTTAAGTAGTGAAGAAAAATATCTTCGTTTAAGTTTAGTCCCTGATTTAATTGATAAAGCACTTAAAAATTCACGTTATTTTTCTGAATTTATGATTTTTGAAATAGGTCGTGTTTTTTGTCCCCAGGAAAAAAAGAAAATAGGGGGATTAATATTTAAAGAATCAGTTAAAGAGAAAAAAAATTCTTCAGATATTTATGCAAATATTTGTGAGAGAAAGTGTTTTTTAATTAAAAATACGATTGATTTAATTTTTCAACAAATAAATATTGACCAGGATAAAATTGTTTATCCTTTAAAAATTTCTTTAAAAGAAGAAATTAAATACCAAGAAAAAGTGATTGGTTTTTGGGGAGAAAACCAAACTCAGGCTTATTTTGAATTGGATTTTGAATCTTTGTTAAAATTACCTAAACAAGAAAAAAAATATAAAAAAATTATTAATTATCCGCCAGTAAAAAGAGATTTGGCTTTTTTAATTAATGATAATGTTTGTTGGCGAGATATTTACCAATCTTTAAAAAAGTTGGATAATTATATTGTTGATTTAATTCCTTTTGACCTTTTTCAAGACCAGGAATTAGGAGGTAAATATAATTTAGGTTTTCACGTAATTTATCAGTCAGACCAGGGAACTTTAAAATCAGCGGTAATTGAAAAAATAGAAGAGAAAATTATTAAATTAATGAAAGAAAAATTTAAAGCTCAATTAAGAGATTTTTAAATATTTTTATTGTTCTTAAATAAAAAGGAGGTGGAAGATGAAAAGGGCCAAGGCTTTATTTAGTTGTCCCAAATGCGGAGAAGCGGCCATGATTACAGATGTTTGGTTCATCAAAGAAGATGACGAACATTATTATATTGCTATTGACGCCCTCTGTCCTCAATGTCTCTATAAGATAAAGGGAGAGCTTTATAGCCTTTCAGACATTGTTCATATCATTGATGAAAATGCGCTGGAAGCAGAAGAGATGGCTGAAGCATAAGGGGTGGTTATGGGAAAGAAATTAAAAGGACGCAACCATCATCATCTTGTTCCAAAATCTCGTGGCGGGAAATCAAATAAGAGAAACTTACTTTTAATGGATATTGAAAAACACCGCCAATGGCACGTTTTATTTGGAGACAAAACCCTAGAAGAGGTTATTGCCTTGTTGAAGAGAATCAAAAGGATAAAAAGTGGCAGGAAAATAACTAAGCGTGGCACAATGTCACAAAAAAGTTCATAAGTGGACAAATAAAAGGAGTAGTGAAATCCTGCCACTCCTTTTAATTAAATTTTATCAAATGAAAATTTTTAATAAACATTTTGAAAAAGATAAATATAGATTTTGGAATATATTTTTGAAATTAATTCAAATCTTTTTAGCCATTATTACAATTGGCTTATTATTTTATTTTAATTTATAGAAAATATGAATTATGACATTTTAACTATTGGCGGAGTAATGCGCGATATTATTTTTTTAACCAAAGAAGGACAAGTTATTGATACTCCGGAAAATCCCTTACAAACCAAGTTAATTGGTTTTGAATTAGGAGCCAAAGTTTATGTAGATAAAGTTTATTTTGAACCTGGGGGAGGAGCTTGTAATACTGCCGTTGGTTTTTCAAAATTAGGCTTAAAATCAATAATGATGGGAAGAATAGGAGAGGACCGAGAAGGACAACAATTATTAAAAAAACTAAAACAAAACCGAATTGGTACTAAATTAATTCAAATAGATAAAAAAAATAGTACTGGATTTTCTTTTATTTTGGGGTTAAAAAAAGTAAAAAGGGCTCATGTTATTTTAGCTTATCGGGGCGCTAATGATGCCCTTAGTTTTAAAATAAAAAAACAAGATTTAAAGGGTTTGCCCTGGCTTTATCTTTCTTCTTTGAGTTTGCCGGCTTGGGAAGATTTTTTAAATCATGTTTTTTCTTTAACTGATTCCCAAACAAAAATAGCCTGGAATCCTTCTAATGTTCAATTAAAAGCTGGTTTTAAAAAAATAAATAAATATTTAAAAAAAACATCCGTCTTAATTCTTAACGAAGACGAGGCTAGGGAATTAGTTTTATCAAGAAAAAAAGTTAAAGACTTAAAAGTAAAAAATCTTTTAAAAGAGCTTTCTTTCATGGGCCCACAAATAGTAGTGATTACTTGTGGAAAAAAAGGAGCGCAGGCTTACGCGAATAAATTTTATTATCAAGGACCCGCGCCAGCCAAAGTAATTAATACTACTGGAGCAGGAGATTCTTTTTCCTCGGGATTTGTTTCTAGTCTGTTTTATCATCCCGAAGACATTAAAAAAGCTTTAAAGTGGGGAGTCTTTAATAGTGCTTCAGTAATTAGTCAAATTGGAGCTCAAAAAGGTTTTTTAAATAAAAAACAAATTAGTCAAGTAATTAAAAAATAACATGGATAAAATTTTAACTGAAGTTTCTGCTCGGCACGTTCATTTATCAAAGCAAGACGGAGAAAAACTTTTTGGTTCGGGTAAAGAATTAAAAAAAATAAAAGACCTTTCTCAACCCGGAGAATTTAGTGCCGAACAAAAAGTTGATTTAAAAACTTCTAAAAATATATTAAAAGAGGTACGTATAATTGGTCCTTGGCGCGAACAGACCCAGGTAGAAATTTCCCAAACTGATGCTTATTTTTTAGGATTAAATCCGCCGATTAGAGAATCAGGAGATTTAGCTGATTCAGAAAAATGCGTTTTAATCGGTCCTCAAGGAGAAGTTAATTTATCAGCTGGGGTTATTGTTGCTCAGCGACATCTTCATTTAGATTTATTTACTGCGAAAAAGAACAATCTTAAGAATAAAGATTTAGTTTCTGTTAAGATTGATTCAGAAAAAAGGAGTTTAGTTTTTCATCAAGTAGTGGTGCGAGTAGATAGTAATTTTGAACCCGCTTTTCATATTGATACAGATGAAGGAAATGCGGCCGGAATAAAAAAAACAGCCTTAGGGGAAATTATTAAATAATTTATGAAAGAAAATCATTTGCCTAAAATTGCCGTAATTATTGTTTCTTATAACGGTCAGGAATATTTACCTGACTGTTTTAATAGTTTAAAAAAACAAACCTTATCTCCAGAGAAGATTATTGTTGTGGATAATGCTTCTCAAGATAATTCAGTTGAATATTTAAAAGAAAATTACCCTTCAGTCGATTTGATTGTTAATTCAAAAAATCGGGGATTTGCCGGAGCTAATAATCAGGGAATAGAATTAGCTTTTGAGGAAAAGGCAGATTACATTTTTCTTTTAAATCAAGACACGGTTTTAAAATCAGATTGTTTAGAAAAACTTTGGCAAGGTTTTTCTAAAGAAAAAGAAAATGTTTTTGCTCTTCAACCTTTGATTTTATGTTGGTCTCCGCAATCAACAAATCAAGAAAAAAAAGAACAGATTCAAACCAGTGGAGATAAAATTCATTATTTAGGTTTTGGTTTTTGCGCCGATTATAAAAAAATAGCTTCGCCAGAAAATATTGCCAAGCTAAACAAAGATTTAACTTATGGTTCTGGAGCGGCTCTTTTTATAAAATCTTCTCTTTTAAAAAAAATTGGCTTTTTAGACCAAGATTTGTTTCTTTATCATGAAGATTTAGATTTGTGTTTACGGGCCAGATTTCAGAATTATAAAATAAAATTACTTCCTGAAGCTCAACTTTATCATAAATATAAAGAGGGGATTCCTCGTCATCGCTGGTATTGGTCAGAAAGAAATAGATTATTAACTTTGATAAAATTTTATAAATGGCCAACCTTAATTTTAATTTTGCCAGCGGCATTATTTATGGAAATAGGAATTTTAGGGTTTAGCTTAATCACTGGCTGGGGGCATTTAAAAATAAAAAGTTATTTTACTTGTTTAGGACAAATTCCCAAAACTCTAATTAAGCGAAAAAGAATTCAAAAAACAAGAAAAATAACTGACAAAGATTTAAGTTATTATTTAGAACCTTATTTTAATTTTACCGGGTTTAACAATTCTTTGATTAAAAAAATAGTTAATCCAATTTTAGGAACTTATTGGAAAATAATTCGTAAAATTATTTTTTGGTAAATCCCCACACCAAATTTTTTCTAATAATCTCTTTACAGGTTAGACTTGTAAAGAGATTAAACTTTTTTATTCTCTTATTCTCTTATTTTTTGGGCTAATTTTTCTAATTCTTTAGGGTCGGCGGCCGGGCCCATTTTAGTAGTAGTATAACCAGGATAATTTTTAAAAAAGATGTTAGTTTTAACTTCCATTTTCTTGAATTTTTTTTCCAAGCCGTGTAAAGGATAAAGTTTGAGGTGAACGTGGTCTATACCCATTCCCTCCATTACCAAAGCTGTTCTTTGAACCTTTAATTTTTTGTTTAAAAGCAGGGCCACTTCTTTTCCGGCTTGCATAAATTTTTGATAAACAGAATTAGGCATCTCAAAGGCATCAGAGGGATAATGTTTTTTAGGCATTACCAGGGTCAT
Source organism: Patescibacteria group bacterium UBA6816 (assembly GCA_002452615.1). Taxonomy (GTDB): domain Bacteria; phylum Patescibacteriota; class Patescibacteriia; order UBA2591; family UBA6264; genus UBA6264. The sequence continues at coordinate 31,250 of DKES01000021.1, read as the reverse complement.
CCCCTTAGTATTGGGAAAAGCGTCTAAAATAGCTATAAAATCTTTATTTTCCCAGATTTTAGCGCTTGGAATTTCTCCTTTAATAATTTTACAAAAGATGCAATTTGACATAATTTTGATTAAATTATTTATATTTTTATTATAAATAGAATTAAATTAAAAACAACCCTAAATAATTTATAAATAACCTTGTTTTTTCGCTTAAAATAAATATAATGAAAGATATGAATCCCGTTAGAAGCTGCGATTGCCTTTAGCGGGGAATAAAGAATAAAAAGGTCTATAATTTAATTAACATTAATTTCAGTAGATTGAGTTTAATCGCAATCTGCTTTTAACGGGATGAAAATAGTTCACTTAATTTCAACTTTTCCTCCTTATTCCGGAGGTATGGGTAATGTTTGTTTGGCTCAGGTTAAAGAATTAACTCAATTAGGGCATCAAGTCGTGGTTTTGGTGCCAGGAAAAAAAAATAAAATTGTTTCTCGAGATGGGTTTAAAATAAAATACATTCCCTTTTGGTTTAAATATGGTAACGCCGCTTTTGTTCCCGGTTTAGTCAAAGATTTAAAAAATTTTGATTTAATTCATTTACATTGGCCCTTTTTTGGTGGAGCGGAAATTCTTCTTTTATGGTTTAGTCTTCAATTAAAAAAGAAAAAATTAATTGTCCAATATCACATGGATCCTTTAGCCCCCGGAGTAAGAGGTTTAATTTTTAAATTAAACTCTTTTTTATTTTTACCTTTGATGGTAAAAAAAGCGGACCAAATTTTAGTTTCTTCTCAAGATTATTTGGTCCATTCTAAACTTAATAAGTTTGAGCAAAAAAACAAAAAGAAATTTAAAATTAGTCCTTTTGGGGTAAATCAAAAAAGATTTTTTCCTCAAGAGAAAAAAGAATCTTTATTAAAAAAACATAATTTAAATTTAAAAGATAAAATTGTTTTATCTGTTGGGGGACTAGACCGAGCCCATTACTTTAAAGGAATTAAGCTTTTAATTAGGGCCATGGAAATAGTTAAAAAATCTACTTCAGAAATAAAATTATTAATTGTTGGCGATGGGGATTTAAGACCGGAATATGAAAAATTAACCAATCAGTTAGGTTTAAAAAAATCAGTTATTTTTGCTAAAAGAATAGAAGATGAAATTTTACCTGATTATTATAATTTAGCTGATATTTTTGCCCTGCCTTCTTTTACTCGCTCAGAAGCTTTTGGTCTGGTAACCTTAGAGGCTATGGCCTGTGCTAAGCCGGTTTTAGTTTCTAATTTACCTGGTCCAAGAAGTTTAGTAGAAAAGAATGGTTTAATTGTTAAAATTAATGACCCTTTAGATTTAGCCGAAAAGATTTTAATTGCTTTTAAAGATTCAGAAACATTGTCTCAATGGGGAAAACAAAGTTATCATTTAACTCAAACAAAGTATTTTTGGCCGCAAATAGTTAAAAATTTAGTCAAAATTTATGTGGAGTAAAATAATTAAAGAATTAAAAGACAATAAAAAATATTTTTTTACCGGCATAGCTATTTTAACTATAATTTTTTGGTATTTAAATTTTTTCGCCAGGAAAGGGGAATCTTTGCCTTTGGGCGGATGGTCTTATTTTTTTAATATTCTTTGTCTTTTTATTTTTTTCTTTTTTAATTCAGTTTGGTTAGGAAAAATTTTAAATCGTTATGGTTGGGAAAAAGAATTACAGACTATTTTTGGACTTTTTTGTTTTTTATTTTTAATTGCGTTTGGTTTGGCAATTCCAATTATTATTATCCGGGTCACCCCAGCTTATTTATTTTTTTATTTGATTTTTCTAACTTTACTTATTTCTATCATAAGTAAAACTAGAAAATCAGAACCCCGCGCTATTAGTTTAGCAGAAAAAGTAGAACAAGATTATTTTCAAAAAGTTAAAAAAATAATTTATGTTTTGGGGGTTTTTTTATTTTTTGGTTCTTTTTTTCTGCTTTTTTATTCCCGCACCGGTCAATTTATTCGTTCCCCTTGGACAGTTATTCATCCCTTTTATCTTTATGCCTGGGGAACACTTATTTTTATTTTAACCATTTTGGCTTTTTCTCGTTTAAAACTAAAAACATTTTTAATTTTAATTATTTTAATTTCTTTTTTGGGACACGCTTATCTTATTATTCCTTATCAAACCGGATTTGGAGGAGATAAATGGCGCCATTTAGGGGCGGAAAAATGGTTAATGGAGGGACAAGTTTATGCTCCTAGTTTAATTGGGCCCGAAGCAGAATTTGTTGAAATAGGCCCTTTAAAAGTTCCCCAAGTTTTAGTGGTAGGGAATAAAACTTCTTACGCTAATATGTGGGGACTGGTGATTGGTTTATCCTGGTTAACTGGTTTAGATAATTTTTATTGGGATTTGATTTTAGGCTGGCTTTTATTTTCTATTTTTTTACCTCTTTTGCTTTTAAAAATAGGTTTGTTTTTTTCCTCAAAAAAAGAATTTCTTTGTTTATTACTTTTAATGCCTTTTTGTTTTTATCCCTGGCAAGCTTATGGGAGTATTACTATGCCGGTAAGTTTTTCTTTTCTCCTTTTTGTTTTTGCTTTAATTTTTGTTATTAAATATTTAAAACAAAAAAATTCTTCTTTAAAATTGTTTGGTGCCTTAATTCTTTTGGCTTTATTTTTGTATTTTAATTATTTACTTTATTTAATTCTTTATTTGGAAATTTTAGCTTTAGCTTTTTTGTTTAAAAATCAAAAAAAGAATAAAAAAGTTTTTTTACCTTTGATTATTATTTTTTCTGTGTTTTTATTAATTCTTATTCCAGGTTTAGAAACTTATAACCAGTATTCTTGGCTTAAAACTGAAACAGATTTTAAAACTAATAGTCAATTAATGTTGAAAGAATTTCCCCAGAAATTAATTTTTTCTCAGCCCATTTTTCCGCGGATTTATGGTTGGGAGCAAGACAATTGGCTTTATGCCTCTTTGGATCAAAAATTATCTCGGGCAGTTTTTATAGATATTTTGCCCTGGGCTTTGATTTTAACTCCTTTAGTTTGGTTAATTGGCTTAGGGGCGTTGTTTTCTTATAAAAAATTAAAGCATCCTCAAATAGGATGGTTGTTTTTACTTTTACTTTTGCTTGTTTTTCTTAATCAGGGAATTTCTTATTATTTTTTAGAAGGGAACAATCTTTTAAGTAAACGTTTGGTTATGTTTGTTTCTTTTTTATTCTTTTTTCCTTTGGCCTGGGGGCTTTATAATTTAGTTTTAAAAACAAAAAGAATTTTTGCTCCTTCAGCCATGATTATAGCGATAGGCTTATTCTTAGCTCTTTTATCTAGTACGGTTTATGCTTCTGGTCCTAAATTTCAAGTAGTCACTGCAGATGAATATCAAGCGGCAGAATATCTTTGGGAAAAATTCGAAGACCAACCAGGTCCTTTTTGTGTTTTAGCTAACACCTGGCCTTTGTTGGCTTTAGAAGGGGTTTCTGGCCGCCAAATTATTACCGGTGGATTTCCTTATTATTATGAATATCGTCAGCCAGAAAGAGTACAATTATTTGATAATATGAACAAAAATCCTTCTTTAAGGGATTTAAAAAAATCTTTAATTATTACCGGAGCCAAAGAGTGTTATTTTATGACTGAAGAATCTTGGATTTATTTTGCCCGGAGAGAAGAGATTATTGACCAATTAAATTTTCTTTTAGGAGAGCCGGAAAGAATTGGTTCAGTTATGATTTGGCATTATCAACCATGAAAACCCCAGTAGTAGAACGCTTTGCGTTCACTACAGGGCAGGCATAAATAAAGAGGTCTGACCCTTGAGGGAAAATATAGACAAGGGGTTGGATTCTCAAAAAAATATATGCTAAAAATTATTTTGAAAATTTATCGTGTTGTTTTGATTATTTTAGCTTTGATTTTTTTAGGTTGGCTTTTAAATAAAAATATTGTTCCTCAAGGTCAACTTCAAATAGAGACTGATTTTTATGACGAGTCTAATTTTATTTCTGAATTATACCCCAAAGAAAGAGTGGGAGCAGATAAAGATAAAGAAGGAGGACAAATTATTTTTATAGAGCCGGCCTATTTTAAAGTTAAAGTCCCAAGAACATTTGACCGAGTAAAAATTAAAATGGTTTATCAAAATAAAGAACAAGAGCTTTTGCAAATGGGATTGTTAAAAAAAAGAACTGACCCATTAGATTGGCGATTTAGCTTAAAACCTTTGGAGAATCAAGCTTTAGATAATTTAGATTGGTTTAAATTAACTGAACAAGGGATTAGTTTATGGCAAAAAAATAAAAAATTTGATTCTATTTATGATTTTGTTAATAATTTGCCCGCTGGAAAAATTATTACCTTTTTCTATGCTTTTAGCCCGGAAGCTTTTGAAAAAGAACAAGAAACAATTATTAAAGAATGGTCTCCAGAATTATCTTTGTCAGAAGCAGATTATGTGATTGCCAATTATGTTTCTCCGCAAACAATTTCTTTAAAGGGGGATAAAGAACAAATTTTAGAATTTTGGGCCGGACAAGAACATCTTAATGAAAACGCTTATGAATTTATGATTTCTGCTCCAGGATTAGAGGATTATCGTCGTCAAATTAAAATAAAAGAAGTTTTAATAAATTTAGACCGGCCAACAACCACTTGGTCTGATTTTTGGTTTGATTTAAAATCTTATATTTTAAGAAAATATGAACATCTCTGGGAAAAAATTAGCTAAAGTTTTTTATTATTTTATTCGAGATTTATTCGGGGTTAGCTTTGTTTTATTGTTTTTACTCTTGATGATAGAGGATTTTCAACCCGGTTTTGTGAGTCTTTGGTTGGAAATAAAATCTTTTTTAATTATTGTTTTTATTTTAGGGATTTTAACCCTGTTATTTTCTAGATATAAAAATTAAAAAGGGGACCGCCCCTCAAATGATACTCGGGAACCCTTTATTCAAGCGGGTTTTAGGGCGAAAAATCAGATTTAGACTAATATCGACTATTATTTTTCCCTCCTTGCTGGTTTAGCCTAAAAGGGGTAAAAAGTAGTATAAAAAATATATGTGGATATCTGAATAAATTTTTATTGACAAAACTACGTTTTATGTATAGAATTAACGATGTAGGCGTTAATTCTATGAAGAAATGGTAGTTTTTTTATGAAAAAAGTCAAAAGAAATACAAGTATTAATCTTATTAAAAACCTTTATAATCAAAATAAAGTTATTTTTAGTATTAAGGACGTTCAAGACATAACTAGTTTAAATTATTTTTCAGCCGGTAGATTGATTTCAGAATTAAAAAAAAGGGGAATTATTTCTTCTTTTAAAAGAGGTAAACATATTATTGTTCCTCAAGAAATAGGTAATATAAAAAAATATATTGGTAACTGGTTTGTGGCTGCTAAGGAGATTGCTAACTCTTCAGAATATTATATTTCTTTTTATAGTGCCATGGATTTTTGGGGAATGGTTACTCATCCAATAAACAAAGTTTTTATTTCGACCCCTAAAAGACAAATAGCCCCGAATGATTTAAAAAATTTTTTAAATTTTATTTTTATTAATAAAAGATTTCTTTTTGGAATTACAGAAGAATGGATTAATAAACAAAATAAAGTTCGTTTTTCTGACATAGAAAAGACAATTTTAGACGGATTGTTTCATCCAGAATATTGTGGTGGTATTACCGAGGTGGCGACCGGAGTTTATTTAGTTAAAGATAAAATAGACTTTAAAAAATTAATTCAGTATGTTAAGAAATATAACAAGAATATAATTGCCAAACGCTTGGGTTATCTTTTAGAAATTTTAGAGATTGGCAATAAAGATGTTTACCAGAATTTAAAAAAATATATCAAAAATAGATATGACTTATTTGACCCTAGCTTATCTAATAAAAATTTAAGCAAAAATAATTGGCGTTTAATTGATAATGTTTCGCCTAAACAAATTAAGAAAATTATCAAAGCTTAACAGATGATAAATCATACTCAAATTAAAAAAATATCTTCAAATCTTTTATTACTAGAAGAGACGATTGAAAAAGATTATTTTATTGAACTTTTTTTGTATTATATATCTCTAAACAATGATTTAAAAAATTTAGTTTTTCGCGGAGGAACTTGTTTAAAAAAGATCTATTTTCCAGATTATCGTTTTTCTGAAGATTTGGATTTTTTAGTTAAAGAAGGAATAGAAAATATCCCTCAAAAATTATCAAGGGTTTTAAAAAAAATTAATCAAGATTTTCCCGCGGAAGTGGAAGAAATAAAGGAAAAGAGGATTTTACAAGATGGTCATCTGCAAATATTTTTTTCCTATGATATTGTTTCGGAAATTTATTCTGGCAACGGAAAAGAGTTAAAAGTAGACATTTTAGAAGATAATTTTTTACCACCTTTTGAAAAAAGACCAATTAAATTTTTTTATCAGGATTTAAAGAAATTTAAAGCAGATTTTTTATCTTATGATTTAGAATCAATTGCGACCGATAAGATAAGTCATTTATTTGATGTGGTTGACGAACCAAGAGATGTTTATGATTTATGGAAATTATTAAAGCAGGATTTAAAATTTAAAAAGATTAGAAAGATATTTATAGATAAACATGGTTATTTTTTTAATATTAACGATTTGATTTTAGAGATTCAAAAACCAAATTATAAAATTAACTGGAAAAACAGACTGGCAAATCAAATTTCTGATTTGCCTGATTTTGAAAAAATTAATTTAGAATTAGAGAAATTAATTAGAAAAAACCTAAGATTTTAATAAAATATAAGTCGCATTAGAAAAAATAAGTTTTCCCTCCTTGTTGGTTTGGTCTAAGGCTCTTGCACAGGTTGAACCTGTGTATTTATTTACACAGGTTGAACCTGTGTATATTATATATTACAAACAACCGTGTAAATTACAAGCTAGACTTATCAGGAGTTGATGCGAACGTTTGTCAAGAACGATTTTTTGTTGTATAATTCAGGTAAGGAGATAATCTTTTAATTTTTAAAAATGACCAGTTTACAATTTATAATCTTAATTATTGTCTTGGTGGCCGGTTTTGCGGTTTTGCTTTTGTTTTTATCACAAATTAAAAAGAAAAGTTCAGAAAATAAAGACGAACAAAGCAATTTAATGATTCAGGAGCAGTTAGACAATGTTCGGTCTGATTTACGTTCTCAACAAGAGCAAAATTTGAAAATTGTAGAAGACGTGACTAAAAAATTAGGGGACTTAGATGCGACCAACAAACAAGTAATTAATTTTGCCGACCAATTGCAAAATCTTCAAGATATTTTAAAAAATCCCAAACAAAGAGGTGTTTTAGGAGAATTTTATTTAGAAACAGTTTTAAAAAATGTTTTACCGCCCAAAGTTTATCAAATGCAATATAAGATTGGTCGAGACAAAAATAATGACCAAGATTTAATTGTTGATGCCGCAATTTTTGTTAAAGATAAAATTTTACCCATTGACGCTAAATTTTCTTTGGAGAATTATAACCGTTTAATTAAAGAAAGAGATAAGGATAAAAAAGAAAAATTAGAAAAAGCATTAAAAGCGGATTTAAAAAAACGGATTGATGAAACCGCCAAATATATTCAACCCGAGAAAAATACTTTTGATTTTGCTTTTATGTTTATTCCTTCAGAGGCAATTTATTATGACTTGTTGGTGGGAGAAGTAGGAGGAGTTCAGGTGAGCGCGCGTAATCTGATTGAATATGCCTTTAAAGATAGAAAAGTAATTATTGTTTCTCCAACCACTTTTTTAGCTTATTTACAAATGGTTTTACAAGGATTGCGTTCTTTTCAAATTGAGGAATCAGTGAAAGAGATTCAAAAAAATGTAGAAAAATTAAGTCGGGATATTGTTCAATATGACCAGTTTTTAAAAAAATTAGGAGAACACTTAGAGACTGTGATTAATAGTTATAATCGCTCTGCTAAAGAATTTGGTAAAATAGATAAAGATATTTTAAAAATAACCAAAGAAGGTCGGGACAAAGTAGAACCTTTGTTATTAGATAAACCTCAAAAAGAAGAATAACTATGATTTCAAAAGATTCTCGTTTTTTTCGTTCAACCTCAGTTTTAATTGGTACAATCGTCGGAGCAGGAATTTTTGGTTTGCCTTATGCTTTTGCCCAAAGCGGGTTTTTAATTGGGATGGCTTATTTGGCAGTCATGGCAGTTTTGTTTTTCTTAATTAATCTTTGCTATGCAGAAGTTATTTTGCGCACTCATGAAAAATTGGAAATTGCTGGTTATGCGGAAAAGTATTTAGGAAAAAAGGGAAAAGTTTTAATTACCATTTCTTTAATTTTAGGAATTTTTAGCGCTTTAATTGCTTATACTATTGGGGTGGGAGAATTTTTAGACGCTCTTTTAACCCCGGTTATAGGAGGGAGTCCTTTTATTTGGTCTTTGGTTTTTTGGGCTTTGGCTAGTTCATTAATTTTAAAAGGGATTGGAATTGTTAGTCGTTTAGAAGCGGGGATGACTCTATTTTTAATGGCCGTGGTTATTTTTGTTTTTTTTCAAGCTTGGCCTTATGTCCAAATAGAAAATTTAAAAACAATTTATTGGTCTAAATTTCTTTTTCCTTATGGGGCCGTCTTATTTTCTATGTGTGGGGCAGTGGCTATTCCCACAATGCGGCGAATTCTAGGAGACCAAGCTCATCTTTTAAAAAAATCTTTAGCTTTGGGGATGATTATTCCTATAATTATTTATGTTCTTTTTTGTTTTGCGATTGTGGGAGTTACAGGTGTTAATACTTCAGAAACAGCTTTAATTGGTTTAAAGGCAGTAACCGGTGGGAAAGCAATTTTAGTAGGAGGAATCTTTGGTATTTTAGCCATGACTACTTCTTTTTTGGCTTTAGGTTATTTTCTTAGAGAATTATTTTATAAAGATTATAAATTTCCTTTAATTGGGGCTTGGTTAATAACTGTAGGAGTACCTTTAATTTTTTTCATTTTAGGGTTAAGAAGTTTTATTCGGGTAATTGCTTTTGCCGGAGGAACTTTGTCTGGTTTTCAAGGAATTGTTTTATTGATGACTTATTATCAAGCTAAGAAAAAAGGGGAACGCCAACCAGAATTTAAAATTAATTTGCCGCGACTTTTAGCTTATTTTATTTATTTAGTTTTATTTTTTGGTATTGTGTATCAATTTATTCATATTTAAAAATAATAAATGAAAACTAGTAAAAAAATTTTAGTTTTTAATGCCGGTAGCACTTCCTTAAAATATCAGCTTTTTCAAGCAAACAATTTAAAAGTTTTAAAGAAAAATGACTGGCAAAATTTAACTTCAGATTCAGACCATTTAAAAGCTTTTCAGAAAATTTTAAAAGAAATTAGTAGTTTTACCAATATTCAAGTGGTCGGACATCGTCTTGTTCACGGGGGAGATAAATTTTATCAACCCACCCTTATTAATCGTCAAATAATCAAGGAAATAGAAAAATTTAATTCTTTAGCCCCTTTACATAATCCGGCTCAATTAAAGATTTTAACTTGGGCGCAAAAGTATTTACCAACAAATCATTTAGCTGTTTTTGATACAGCTTTTTTTACTAATTTACCCTTAAAGGCAAAAATTTACGCTTTGCCTTTAAAATATTATAAAAAACACAGAATCCAAAAGTTTGGTTTTCACGGTATTTCCCATCAATATGTGGCTCAACAAGCGGCCCAAAAAATGAAAAAAAAATTGTCCACTATTAATTTAATCACTTGTCACTTAGGGGGAGGTTGTTCTGTGGCTGCGATTAAAAAAGGAAAAGCTATTGACACCAGCATGGGCTTTACTCCTTTAGAGGGGTTGGTAATGATGACGCGTCCCGGAGATTTGGATCCAGGATTAGGATTTTATCTTTATCAGAAATTAGGACTTTCTTTAAAGGAAGTTAATAATTTATTTAATTTTGAATCAGGAATTAAAGGATTGTGGGGAAGTCAGGATTTTAAAAAACTTTTAGCCGCAGTAAAAAAGAGGGATAAAAAAGCTCAATTAGCTTTTGATATTTTTATTTACCGTTTACAAAAATACCTTAGTGCTTATCAGGGGGTTTTGGGAAAAGTTCAAGGAGTAGTTTTTACTGGCGCAATTGGTTCGGGTGACCCTTATACAGTTAAAAAAATTAAACAAGGTTTGCCTTGGTTAAGTCAAGTAAAGATTTTAAGAATCAAAACCGAGGAAGAAAAAGCCATTGCTCAAGAATGTAAAAAATTTATTAAATAATTTAAAAACAAAATTATGGAAAAATTTAATAAAATTGAAGGAGGAATTCCTAATGACGATGTCAGTGAATGGATGAAAGCCTTAAGAGAAGCTGATTTTTCCAGTGAAGAAATAGACCTGATTTTGGAAAGAGCTAATAAAGATTATTTTAAGGCCAACCACCCTAATTTTATTGAAGAAGAATTAGAAAAGATCAAGAAAGAATATTGGGATAAATATAAAAGAGCTTTAAATAAAGAGGAAATAGAATATTTTAGAAAAGGATTGGAAATACGTTTAAAAGAAAAATAATTAATAAAAATGAAAAAAAATAATATTTTCATCATCATTTTTTTAATTTTAATTTTTGGGGTAATTATTTTTTTAATTTTTCAAAAGCCATTAGAAGAAAATTCAGTAAGTTTACCTCAAGAAAAAGAAGAACCCGAGGAAGAATTAAAAGAACCTGAGGACCAAATAGTTTTAGGGAATGGTTTTAGTATTTTAATTCCAGCGGGTTGGACTAAACAAGAGGCCCCCCTAGGAATTTCTTTATTAGTAACAGATACAGTCAACCAACCCCAAGAAGAAAGGGCCCAACAAATTAATTTTGTTTCCTATTATGCTGTGACCCTTGATTCTTTAGATGATGTAGAAGATTTAGAAGAATATGAAAAAGTTTTAAAAAAGACTTTACTAGAATATTCTCCCCAAGCTATTTTTAAAAATGAAAAAATTTTAGATATTAATGCTAATCCGGCCCGCTCTTTTGAATTAGAAATAAAAGAAAATAAAATAGAATTTAAAGTTTTAGTGGTGATTATTAAAGGAAAGGGAGATGATGTTTGGGCAATTTCTTTTAATACTGTTAAAGCTGATTGGGAACAAAATAGAACTGTCTTTGAAAAAGTAGCCCAAAGTTTTTTGATTAATTAAAGGTCGATTTTATTTAGACAAAATTAATTTATTTTATATGACTGACGGACAAATTTTTCAACTTTTTGGATTAATTTATTTATTAATTGGTTTAGGACTTCTTTTTGAACCACAATATTATAGAAAGTTAATCAAAGAAATGGTTAATCATAAGCTAATCATGTTTTTATCTTCTTATTTGGCTTTAGGGGTTGGTTTTTTGATTATTACCTTTCATAATGTTTGGAAATTAGAATGGGGCTTGATTATTACCTTAATGGGATGGATGGCCATAATTAAAGGGACAATGATTTTAGTTTTTCCTAAATTTTTTAATAAAATAGCTCTTCAATGGATAAAAAAAGGATTAGGATTATGGACCCCAGTAATAATTATTTTGGGAATTTTCTTTTTTGTCCTTGGCTTTAGCTTATAATCCTAAATTAAAAAAATAAAAATGTCTTTAAGCATTGGTATTGTTGGTTTACCTAACGTGGGAAAATCAACCCTATTTAAAACCATTACTAAAAAAGAAGTAGATTGTGCTAATTATCCTTTTTGCACCATTGACCCAAATATTGGGGTGGTGGCAGTACCAGATTCAAGAGTAGACCAATTAACAGAAATAACTAATTCGGCAAAAAAGATTTATACTACTATAGAATTTGTGGATATTGCCGGTTTAGTTAAAGGAGCAAACAAAGGAGAAGGATTGGGTAATCAATTTTTGGCTAATATTAGAAATGTGGACGCAATTGTTTATGTTTTACGGGGATTTAAAAATGATAAAATTATTAATCCTCAAGGGAAAATAGACATTATGGGAGATAAAGAAGTTTTAGAATTAGAAATGATTTTTAAAGATTTGGAAACTGTGGAAAAAAGATTGATTAGTTTAGAAAAAGGAGCTAAGTCAGTTAAATCAGATAAAAATATTATTAAAGAGTTAACAGTTTTAAATAAAGCTCAAGAATTTTTAAAACAAGGAAAAGTTTTATCAACTCAAGCATGGTTAGAAGAAGAAAAAAATATTTTGAAAAATTATCAGTTTTTAAGCATGAAGCAAAGAATTTTTCTTTTAAATGGTTTAGCTAATGAAATAGATTCAAGTATTATTGATATTTTTCAAAAAAATAATTGGCCCTTTTTAATTATTGATATTGCCACAGAATTAGAAGCCGCTGATTTAAATAAAGAAGAAAGAGTTTCTTTAGGTTTGCCGGCGGAAAGTAAAATTAATGATTTAATAAAAAAATCATATGAATTATTAGATTTAATTACTTTTTTTACCACTGGAGAAGATGAAACTCGAGCCTGGACCTTAAAAAAAGGGAAAAAAGCTCCACAAGCCGGAGGAGTAATTCATACTGATTTTGAAAATGCTTTTATTAAAGCAGAGGTAATTAACTGGCAAGATTTAGTTAGGGCCAAGGGATTATCAAAGGCTAGAGAAAAGGGGTTAATTAGAACTGAGGGTCGGGAATATATTATTCAAGACGGCGATGTTATTGAGATAAAATCTAATGCTTAATTTTATGGATTTAGAATTAATTCAATCTTTGTTTTTAATTAAATTAAGTAATTTACAAATATATTTATTATTTTTTTTATTAGGTTCTTTTACCGTGGCTACTCTTTCTGATTTAAAACACTTATCAGCTCAAAAAGAATTTTTTCAAATTTGGATACTTTTTGTTTTAGTGATGTTAGGGACAGATATTTACCATCATTTTTATGTCGGAGAAAATTTTATTTATTTTTTTATTAAATGGGGATTAATTTTATTAGCCCTACCTTTATGTTTTCATTATTTAGGGAAAATTGCTTGGGGAGATGTTTGGGCTAAAATGGCAGCCTGTTCTTTGTTTTCTCCTTTTCTTATTCTTATTTTTATGGTTTTAATAACCCTAATTAATAAATTAACCCGCTTTATTTGGAAGATTTGGCGAAAAGGAAATTATTATCCTTTTATGCCGGTAATACTTTTAACCACTTTATTTTTATTAACAATTTTTATTTTCTTTAATTAAAAAAATTAAATATGTTTAAAAAAATTATTCAAATCATTTTAATTTGTTTTCTTTTAGTCGTGATAATTTTTCTCTTAAAAGGAGGGAAAAATACTTGGGTTTGTGAAAATGGGGAATGGATTAAACAAGGCCGTCCCTCAGAGCTAAAACCAACTGAACCTTGTTTGGTAAAAGAAACAGAATTAATTAAGCTTTTTTCTCCTCAGGCCGGAGCAGAAATATCTACGCCCTTACAAATTACTGGGGAAGCGCGAGGAACTTGGTTTTTTGAGGCAGATTTTCCCGTTTATATTTTAAATGCCCAAAGAGAAGTTATTGCTCAGGGAATTGCTCAAGCTCAAGATGATTGGATGACAGAAGATTTTATTCCTTTCAATGCTGTTATTAATTTTTCAGTTTCTGAAAAAACAGAGGCAATGTTAATTTTAAAAAAAGATAATCCCTCGGGATTAAAAGAAAATGATGACCAAATAGAAATTCCCATTACTCTTGTTCCTTTAGAGAAGATGACCGTAGATATTTATTTTAGTAATAAAAACTTTGATGATGAAATATTTTGTAATAAAGTTTTCCCAATTAAAAGAGAAATTCCTTACACCAAAGGAGTTGCCCGAGCCGCCCTCCAAGAATTATTTAAAGGATTAACTGAAAAAGAAAAAGATCAAGGATATTTTAATAACATTAATGAAGGAGTAGAGATTCAATCAATAGTAATTGAAGAAGGGGTTGCTTATGTTGATTTTAATGAACAATTAGAATATCAAGTTGGGGGTTCTTGTTTAACAGCTGCTATTCGAGCCCAGATTGCTGAAACCTTAAAACAGTTTGATAGTGTGGACGAAGTAGTTATTTCTGTTAATGATAGAGTAGAAGATGTTTTACAACCCTAAAAGGCATTGCCTAATACAGGTTACAGGTATATAATTAAACCATAGGTCGAGTAAGATAAATAATCACTAATATTTTAAATTAATATTTTTATTTATGAAAAAAACAAAATTATTTTTAATTGCTTTCCTGGTTTTAATTCTTTTTCCTTTAGGAATTTTTGCTCAACAAAAACAACAAGGACCACAAAGACAAACAGAAGAAACAACAGTAATAGAGGCTGAATTTGAATTTGAAGGAGAAGTCGAAGATTTAAATGAAGAAACAAGGTCAAGACAAAATCAACAGATTCATGAACCCGGAACAGGATTAAATGATTCAGCAACAAATGTTTTAGAACAAAAACAACAAGAACAAAAAGAACAAGAATCAGAACCAGTATTAGATTCAGAATTAATTCCTGATTTAATTATGGTTCCAGAGCCAGAACTAGAATTAGAATTAGGAGAACAACAGCCACAACAAGAGAAAGCCCTGGATACGGCAAAGGGGGCTCAAGAACAAAAAGGAAAAGAGTTATTAAATGAAAAATCTTTACAGAGACGCAGTGAGGTGGCGAATGCAGTTCAAAAAATGCTTCAAGTAGCAGAAAGAAATGAAGGAGTGGGGGACCAAATAAGACAAGTAGCTCAAGTACAAAATCAAATACAAGAAGAAGCAGAACAAGCTCTTTCCATGGTTCAAGAAAGAAAAGGGGTAGTTAAGTTTTTAATTGGTCCGAATTATAGTCAATTGAAAAAAGCTGAAGAAAAATTAAAAGAACAATCAGAAAAAGTTCAGGAATTAGAATCATTAAAAGAACAATTAGAAAGCCCAGAAGATTCAATAGTTTTAGATGAAAAAATTACCACTATTAATCAAGTAGTAGAAAAAGGACAAGAAGAAATCAAACAACAAAAAAGAGGTTTTAGTCTTTTTGGTTGGTTTTCAAAAATATTTGTAAAATAGTTGTTTAGGTAGAAAGTTTAAAAGGGCCGGCTTTAGCCGGCTCTTTTTTGTTCTTTAAAAGTTATTAACAGGATTAAAAGTTTTCCACAGCTAATTATTGCTTAGTGGGAAAAAATGGTATATAATATAAGCACTGTGGATAAAAGTGGATAAAAGTGGGGATAAGTATAACAAACTGTGGATAACCAATTTAAAAAGCTTATGTTTATTGGTGAATACAATTATTTAATTGATTCTAAAAATAGACTGGGACTTCCAGTTAAGTTTAGAAAACAGCTTTTGTCAGGGGCAGTAGTCACCCGAGGGTTGGAATCCTGCCTTTTTTTATTTCCCCAAAAAGAATGGAAAAAATTAGCTTCTAATATTTCTAAAATGCCTATTAGCAAGGCTAAGAACCGAGCCTTTGGACGCTTAATGCTTGCCGGAGCCATGGAAACAAAAGTAGATAAACAGGGAAGAATTTCTTTACCTGATTATTTAAAAAAATATGCTGATTTAAAGAAAAAAGTAGTGGTGGCCGGAGTTTATGACCGTTTAGAAATTTGGGATGAAACTAAATGGAAAAAATATAAACAAGAATCAGAAAAAGACAGTTCAGAAATTGCAGAAGCTTTAGAGGGTTTAGGAATTTAAAATTTTATTTTATGCACTTTCCAGTCCTTTTAAAAGAAGTTGGAGAATATCTTCTCCCTGAACACTTAGTTCACCAGTCAGATTCTTTATCGGATAAATTTTTTATTGACGCGACCATTGGAGAGGGAGGACATAGTTTAGCCCTTTTAAAAAAAAATAATTATCAAGGAAAAATTCTAGGAATTGAAGCTGACCCCAAGAGTGCTTTAAAGTTAAAAGAAAAGATTAAAGATTTGGGTTTAGAAAAAAATTTTATCATTATTAATGATAATTTCGTTAATTTAAAAAAAATTATAAAAGAAAACAGATTTTTTTCTGTTGATGGCATTCTTTTTGATTTAGGATTATCCTCAGGTTTAATTGAGGAAAGTGGTCGCGGTTTTAGCTTTATGCGTCAGGAAGTCTTGGACATGAGATTTAATCCTTATCATAAAAATTTAACCGCGGCCCACATCCTTAATCAATATTCAGAAGAGGAATTAAAAAATATCTTTAAAATTTACGGGGGAGAAAGATTTTCAGGAAGAATTGCCCGGGAAATTTTAGCTGAAAGAAAAAAGGAAAAAATTATTTTAACTAATCAATTAGTTAGAATAATTAAACAAGCCTTGGGTTTTCGTTATCACATTAAAAGTTCAGCACGTGTTTTTCAGGCTTTAAGAATTGAAGTTAATGATGAGTTGGAAAATTTAAAAAAAGTTTTAGCTGATAGTTTGGAAATTTTACCCGAGGGAGTAAAAATCGCAGTGATTAGTTATCACTCCGGAGAAGACCGGATTGTTAAAAGATTTTTTAAAGATGAATCAAAGATAAAAGAATTAACCAAAAAACCAATCTCTCCTTCAGAGCAAGAAATAAAAAAGAATAAACGCGCTCGGAGCGCTAAATTAAGAGTCGGAGAAAAAATTTCTTAATTTTTATAATTAATTTATTAAATTATTTAATATGACCATTGCCCAAAAATTTTTTAAATCATTTATGAGGAAAAACCTTTCCAAAAGAGTGAGAATTTTTAATTGTTGTGCTTTAGTGGTTTTGTTTACGTTGGTTTCTGTTTATTTGTGGCAGGTTAATACCGGCGTAAACCAGTGTTTAAAAATAGAGATAATGAAAGAAAGATTAGAAGCGCTTAAAAAAGAAAACCAGGAATTAATGAAACAAACAAGTAATTTAGGTTCAATGGCCAATGTTTATGAAACGATACAAGGATTGAAAATGGTTAAACTAGAAGGAGTAGATTATGTTTTTTCCTCTTCCCAAGAAAGCTTAGCCGTAAAATAGAACAGTTATTATGAAGGGACGGTTTACTTTTATTATTATTGTTATTTTTATCCTTGGTTTTATAATTATGGCCCGTTTATTTGAATTACAAGTTTGGGGCCATAATTTTTTAGGAACAAATATTTATCAAAAAAATATTCTTGAACAGATTATTCCGGCTGACCGCGGAGAAATTTTTGTTTTTGACGAAGGAGAGCTTTCTCCTTTGGCAATTAATTATAAAACTTATAATTTAATTGTTTCTCCCAATCAAATTAGTAATTCTAAAATGTCATTAGACCAATGGTGGGAAAAAATTGTTCCTTATCTTGATTTAGAAGAATCACAAAAAATTTTAGAACAAACTTGGTTAATTGAAGAAAATGAAGAAACCGATGAATTAAAAAATATTTTAACCAAACTTTCTGACAAACAAAGGTTTTACGAAGTTTTAAAAAAAGATATTTCCTTATCAGAAGCAGAAGAAATTAAAAATCTCGGCTTACCAGGAATTAGTTTTGAATCAATTACCCGACGTTATTATCCAGAAGAAAATCTTTTTTCCCATGTCACTGGATTTTTTCGCTCAACTGCAGATTGTCAGGGAATTGATTGTTCTTTTGGCGAAGGACAATATGGGTTAGAAGAATTTTTTAATCAAGAATTAACCGGAGAACCTGGTTTAAGAAAAAATCAAAGTGGGGCAGATTTTATTCTTACTGATAATTTAATCAAAGAGCCAGAAAAAGGGATGGATTTAATTTTAACTTTAGACCGGACGGTTCAATTTTTTGCCCATCAATTATTAAAAGAAGCGGTTCAAGAATATAAAGCTGAATCAGGAGAAATTATTGTGATGGACCCCCAAACCGGAGAAATTTTAACTCTTTGCCGTGAACCTGATTTTGACCCGAATAAATATTCTGAAATAAAAGATTATGCTGTTTTTAAAAATAAGGCCATTGATTCTGTTTTTGAACCCGGTTCTATTTTTAAGGTTATTACCTTAGCGATTGGTTTAGATACCAAAAAGATTTCTCCAGAAACTTCTTATTTTGACCCTGGTCAAATTACTTTAAGTGGTGAAACTATTAGTAATGTAGAAAAACGAACTTTTGGTCGTCAAACCATGACTAATGTTTTAGAAAAATCAATTAACACTGGGGCAGTATTTGTGGCTCAAAAAGTAGGCCGTGATAATTTTCGTAATTATTTAAAAAAATTTGGATTTGGAAGTTTAACTCAAATAGAAATTCCTAACGAAGCTATTGGGGATATTAGTAATCTTAATGAAAAACAAGAAATATATTTAGCCACGGCTTCTTTTGGTCAGGGAATCACAGTAACGCCAATTCAAATGATTAATGCTGTTGGGGTGATTGCTAATCAAGGGCGTTTAATGAAACCTTATTTGGTTAAAAAATCAATTCAAGGAGGGGTAGAAAAAGAATATCAGCCCCAATTTATTAGAGAAGTTATTTCTCCGGGGAGTGCTTCTTTGTTAAGTGCGATGATGGTTTCGGTTTGTGAAAACGGTTATGGTGGTAAAGCCCAAGTTCCAGGTTATTATGTTGCGGGAAAAACTGGGACGGCTCAAGTTCCTAAAGACAAGGGCGGGTACTCTGATAAAGTAATTCATTCTTTTATTGGTTTTGCTCCAGCCACTAATCCTCGTTTTGTGGCCTTAGTTAAATTAGATAATCCTCAAAAATATAAATATGCTGATTCCACGGCAGCACCAGTTTTTGGTCAATTAGCTGAATTTATTCTTGATTATTATAATGTTCCTCCAGATAAAAATGATTAAAAATTAAATTGTTAAATATGTTTTCTCAAATTTTACAAAAAATTTTAAAATTTTTAGCCATTAAAATAATTCAAAAACAAAATCCCCAGATTGTAGGAATTACTGGAAGTGTGGGGAAGTCTTCGGCCAAGGAGACTAGTAGTTTAATATTAAAAACCAATTTTAAAGTAGGAAAAACTTGGGGAAATTATAACAATGAAATTGGATTGCCTTTAACGGTTATTGGCAAAAATTCCCCGGGAAAAAATTTATTAGGTTGGTTAATTGTTTTTATTTCTGGATTGAGAAAATCTTTTTTTAAGATTAAATCATATCCAGAAGTTTTAGTTTTAGAAATGGCCGCCGACCGACCAGGGGATATTAGGTATTTATTAAAAATAGCTCCTTGTCAAGTAGGAGTTTTAACAGCGATTGATTTAGCTCATACAGAGTTTTTTAAAAACATTGAAGGAGTGGTAAAAGAAAAACAAAACATTATTACTCATTTATCTTCAGAACACTGGGCCATTTTAAATGCCGATGACGATAAAGTCTGGCCTTTAAAAGAAAAAACACAGGCCAAAATTATTACCTATGGTTTTTCTTCTCAAGCAGACTTACAAATTTTAGAATGGAAAATTGAGCAAGAAGTTAAAGAATCAGGATTAGAAATTAAAGGTTCTTCTTTTAAAATAAGTTATCAAGGGAAGGTTGTTCCTATGTTTTTACCTCAAATTATTTCTTTAGCCCAGATTTATTCTGTTTTAGCCGGTCTGGCCGTGGGTTTAACTTTTAATATTAATTTATTAGAAATGGCCAAAGCCCTTAAAGATTATCAACCTTTGCCTGGTCGGTTGTCAGTTTTAAAGGGGAAAAATAAGAGTCTTATTTTAGATGATACTTATAATTCTTCTCCTCGGGCGGTGAAATCAGCTTTAAAAACAATAGAAAAAATTAATCTTCCCCTTAATAGTAAAAAATGGGCTCTTTTGGGGGATATGCTAGAATTAGGAGAATTAAGTTTAAAAGCTCATTATCAAATCGGTCAAGAAATTTCAGAAATGAACTTTGATTATTTAATAACCATTGGAAAAGAAGCAAAAGCAATTGCTCAAGGAGCGCGTCAATCTGGATTTAAAGAGGAAGGAATTTTTAGTTTTAATAGTTGTTTAGGGGTAGTTGATTTTATTCTTCCCAGAATAAAAAGAGGGGACTTAATTTTAATTAAAGGTTCTCAAGCAACAAGAATGGAAAGAATAGTTAAGGGTTTAATGAGCCAACCCCATTTAGCTAAAAAATATTTAGTTCGTCAGAGTCGGTCATGGCTGAAGACGTAAGAACATGGATTAGGTACTTGGGTACTTAGGGATTGGGAAAAATCATTAAAACATAAAAACATTAAAACATAAAAACAAGAGGTCGCACCTCTAAATTATAAAATAAAGAGGTGCGACCTTAACAAGGAAAAATATTATCTTTCGCAATCAAAGTGCTCTGAATTTAAAAAACCTCAGGGCGCTTATTTTAATAACTTAATTAAATAAGTGTTTTGTAAACGATAACCTAAATGGCGATAATATTCTCTAACTCCTATTCCGGCAATTATGGCCATTTTATGATATCCTTTTTTTCGGGCAATTTTTTCCGCTTCTTTAATTAGTTTTTTGCCCAACCCTAAATGTTGAGATGCTTTTTTATTTTTTTTATCAATTTCAACTAATTGACCATAAGTATGAAGTTCTCTGATTAAAGCACTATCTTTGAGAACAGAAAAAATAAACTTATTATTTTTTTCTGGCAACCTTAAACGGCAAAAAGCAATTAATTTATTTTCTTTTTCATTTTCAAAAGAAAGAAAAATTTCTTTTCCATTTGATGCTGAATACTCTCTTTTAATTAATTTTAAATCTTGTTTTTTAATTTTTCCTGTTTTAATTTCTCGACAGCGAATACATTGACAAAAGACTCCTTGTTCTTTGGCTTTTTCTTGAATTGTTTGTCTAAGATTAGACACCTTACTTCCTCCTTGTATTTGCCAAGAGGGAATATCCCTGATTAATCGATTTATCCTAACATATGGTGGAATAATCTTCTTTATTTTAATTAAAAGATTAATTAGTTGTTTATCAGAATATGGTTTATATTCACCTTTTTTATAGGCTTGGTATAGTTGAGAACCTTTAGTAACAACACAAGGATATATTTTAATCATATCGGGCTGAAATTCTGGCTGAGAAAATATTTTTTTAAATACTAATAAATCTTTTTTAGGAGAAGAACCATAAAGGCCAGGCATTAAGTGATAACAAATTTTAAAACCAGCATCTTTTAAAAGCCTTGTTGCTTCTATTGTTTCTTCAACTCCGTGGCCCCTTTTATTTTTCTTTAAAATTTTATTATCAGTAGATTGGACTCCAATTTCAACTCTAGTACATCCCAATTTTCTCATTCTTCTTAACTCATCTTCGTCAATGTAGTCAGGGCGAGTTTCTAAAGTAATACCAATAATTCTATGTTTTGAATTTTCATTCTTTTTTTGAGCTTCGGCTAGATTTTTACTAGAAGAAAAATTAGCGCCGTCAAAACAACGCTTAATAAACCAGGTTTGATATTTTGAGGGAAGATAAGACCAAGTTCCTCCAATAACAATTAATTCAATTTTATCAACTGGATGATTATTTTTTTCTAAAATTTCGATTCTTTTTTTAGCCTGAAGATAAGGGTCAAAATTTAATTTTTTAGCTCTTTCTACTGCTGGCTCTCCGGATAAATAACTTTTGGGCACCCCTTTTTCTAAAGGACAATAAAAACATTGACCTGGGCAAGGCCAGGGTTTAGTTAAAACAGCCACTATTGCTACTCCGGACAGAGAACGAATTGGTCTTTTTTTTATTTCTTCTAAAAAAGGGTTTTTTTTAATTTTCCCTTGTTTTTTTAATTTTTGATAAACCGCAAAAATTTCACTATAACGAGGCAGGGGGATTTCTTTTTTTGAACATATTTTTTGAATTAGTTTAAAAAAATCTTCATGATTAGAAAATTTTTTTAAGGCTAATTCTTTGGTCAATTCAATTATTTTTTTTGTTGGTTGATCCATGATAAATATCTATTTAAATCTATTCTGATTTAAAATTATTTTTAAATTAAGGTTGTTTAACTTATTTAATCATAACATGTTTTTCTAAAAATAAAACATTTTCACTTTAAAAATTTTTTATCCCGTCGTTTGGTAAAGAAAAACATTCCTTGGGAATTAGAGGTGATTTTAAAATGGTTTTGGAACGAAGGTTTTAAATTAACTCTTGATTTGTTTGAAAATTTAAATTATGATAAAAACAATGAAAACAAAAAAAATTAAAGCAATCTTGGCGGAAAATAAAAAAATTTGGGAAGAAATTGCTGATAAATTTTCTCAAACTCGGGGTTATTTTTGGCCCGAGTTTAAGGATTGGTCAAAATACATTAAAAAAGGGGATCGGGTTTTAGATTTAGGCTGCGGAAACGGAAGACTAAATCTTTTTTTAAAAGATAAAGAAATAGATTATTTAGGAGTGGACCAATCAAAAAATTTAATTTATCAAGCTCAAAAAAAATTTCCCAAAGATAGATTTTTAAACGCTGATGCTTTAAATTTACCCTTTAAAGAAAATCAGTTTGAAATTATTTTTGCGATTGCCTTTTTACATCATTTACCGAGTCAAGAATTAAGAATTAAACTTTTAAAAGATTGTTTTCATTTTTTAAATAAAAAAGGATATTTAATTTTAACAGTTTGGAATCTTTATCAGCCTCGTTTAATAAAAAAATATCATTTAAGAAAAATATTTTTTGGTTTTAAAGAAACAATTATTCCCTTTAAACATCAGCATCAAGAATTTTCCAGATATTACCATGCCTTTACTAAAAGAGAGTTAAAAAATATAATTAAAAAAGCAGGGTTTTGTTTAAAAGAGGTTTATTATACTCGCCAAGGACAAAAAACTAATTGGCGAAAAGGTCATAACTTAGTTGTAATTGCTCAAAAATGATTAATAATTCTATTTTTAAAACTTATGATGTCCGGGGAATTTATCCGGAGGAAATTAACAAAGAAACTGCTTTTAGAATTGGGGCGGCTTTAGTAGTATTTTTAAGCAGAGAATTAAAAAAACCAGAAAAAGAAATTAGGATTTTATTGGGTCGAGACGCGCGTTTATCTTCACCCATCCTTTCTCGAGAATTTATTAAAGGAGTGAATAGTCAAGGAGGAAAAATAATTAATTTAGGCCTTGTTTCTTCTGACCTCTTATATTTCAGCTTAAGCTATTTTCCTTATGAAGGAGGAGTGATGATTACAGCCTCACATAACCCCAAAGAATATAATGGGTTTAAAATATTTTCTAGTCAAACCACTCCCATTTATCAAGAAAATGGATTAGAAAGAATTAAAGAATTAGCTGGAGAAAAATTTTTAAGGAGAAAAAAAACTAGCGTGGTGAAAAAAAATTTACTACCCTTTTATCTTAAATATTTGTTAAATCTAATTGACCCTCAAAAAATCAAACCTTTAAAAGTAGTAGTTGATGCCGGCCATGGTCCAGCTGGAAAAATAATTAGGGAATTATCTAAGAAATTGCCTTTTAAATTATTTCCCCTTTATTTTAAACCCAATGGTCGTTTTCCTAAAAGAAGTCCTAATCCTAAAGAAAAAAATGCTCTTAAGGCTTGTCAAGAAAAAATTAAGGAAAAAAAAGCGGATTTTGGTTTAAGCTTTGACGGAGACGGGGACCGAACTGTTTTTCTTGATGAAAAAGGAAAAATTATTTCTGCTAGTTTAGTAATTGCTTTGTTTGCCCGAGAATATTTATCTAGAAAAAAAGAAGAAAAAATAGTTTATACTGGAGATTGCTCTCAAGTAGTGCCAGAAACAATTCTTCAATATCAAGGTAAGCCAATTAGAAGTATCACTGGATATCCTTTTGTGAGAGAAAATATGCGTTACAATGAAGCAGTTTTAGGAGGAGAAAATTCCGGACATTTATTTTTTAGAGATGTTTTTTACAATGAATCCGGAGGCCGAGCTTTTCTTTTAATGTTAGAAATATTATCCCAAGACAACTATACTTTATCAGAATTAATCGCAGAATTTAAGCATTATCCTCGCCAAGAAGAAAATTTTAAAATTTATCAAAATAAAGAAGAAATAATTGAAAAATTAGCCCACTTTTATCATCAGGAGACTCAATGGCAGGAAGATGGTTTAACTGTTCAGGGAAAAAATTGGTGGTTTAATGCGCGTTTTTCTAACACAGAACCAATTCTTCGTTTAACCGTAGAGGCTGATAATGAAAAGAAAGTTCAAAAAGAACTTTCTCAAATAAAGAAAATTTTAACTCAAGATTAAAATATTTTTATTTAGCGGTCCAACCTCCGTCAACAACTAAAGTTTCTCCGTTAACAAAGTTTGATTCTTCTGAAGCTAAATAAACAATGGCTTCGGCAATATCTTCTGATTTACCTAAGCGAGAATACGGAGTGGAGGTTTCAAAAGATTTTTTAGTGGCCGGGTCAGTTAACATTTCCTTAGTCATGGCGGTTTTAATAATTCCCGGGGCAACACTATTAACATTAATATTTTGAGAAGCATATTCCAAAGCCATGACGCGGGTCAGATTAATAATTCCTGCTTTGGAAGCACAATAGGCCCCGCTTTTTTCAAAACCCCTTAAACCAGCAATTGAGGCAACATTAATTATCTTGCCCTTTTTTTGTTTAAGCATTTCTTGAATAACTCGACGACTACTTAAAAATACTCCTTTTAGATTAACATTTAAAACCCGGTCCCAATCTTTTTCACTGGTTTCATGGATAGAAGAAGTATGGAAAATACCAGCATTATTAACCAAAATATCAATTTGATTAAATTCTTTTAAACAAGTTTCTACCATTTTTTCTATATCTTTGGCTTGACTAACATCAGTTTTAATAAAAATAGCTTCAGTTCCTTGTTTTTTAAGTTGAGTTACTGTTTCTTGGCCTTGTTCTTCTGACCAGTCAGCCACGACAATTTTAGCTCCTTGTTGAGCGAGAGCTAAAGCAGTCGCCCGACCAATTCCAGCCCCGGCCCCAGTAATAATAGCAATTTTATTTTTTAAGCGCATAAAATTTTTTAAAGTTATTAAAATATTTTTTATTTACCAAATCTTCTTTGGCGTTGATTAAAATCAGTTAAGGCTTGGTTAAAATCTTTTTGGGAAAATTCTGGCCAATTTGGTTTAATAAAGAGTAGTTCTGAGTAAGCTGACTGCCAAATTAAAAAGCCGGATAAACGTTGCTCTCCTGAAGTTCTAATAATTAAATCCGGGTCTGGTAATCCCGCGGTATAAAGATTTTTGGTAATAGTTTCCGGGGTTATTTTTTTTAATCCCTTTTTAAGAATTTTATTAAAAGCCGAGACCAGCTCTTGTCTACCACCATAATTAATGGCTAAATTTAAAATTCCTCCAGTATTATTTCGCGTTAATTTTTCCGCTTGAATAATTCCCTGGCGAACCTTTAAGGGTAATTTATGGCGTTGGCCAATTACTTTTAAACAAACATTATTTTGATGAAGTTTTTTAATATCGCGATAAAGGGCCAATTCAAATAGTTTCATTAAAAATTTCACTTCTTTTTCCGGACGTTGCCAATTTTCCGTGGAAAAGGAATAAAGAGTTAGAATTTTGATTTGTTTTTCTCGACACCAGTTTAAAACTTCTTCTACTTTTTTATAACCAGCCTCATGTCCTTTAAAAGAGGGAAGATTACGAGCCTTAGCCCAACGGCGATTTCCATCCATAATAATTCCTAGATGATTGACTTTCAGAGACATAATAATAAATATTTAATTAAATCAAAGCTTAAATTGCCAGGGGTGGGAGTTGAACCCACAAGCTTTTCAGCATACGGCCCTGAACCGCACGTGTTTACCAGTTTCACCACCCTGGCTTATAGTTGAATTCTTTTAGTTTTAATATACCATTTTTCTATTTGATTAAAACGGTCAGCCGGGTGGACAATTTGGTCAATTTTAATTTCATTTATTTCCCGGTCAATCAGATAGTTATAATTAGTGTTAAATAGAAAAATTGCCGGTAAATTATCAGTAATAATTTCTTGAAATTCAAGATAATACTCTTTCTTTTTTAAGGGGTCTTCATCCAAGGATATTTTTTCTAATAATTCATCAGCCCGGCGATAATTAAAGCCGGTTAAATTTAAACCCGGGGAATTACTTTGAGAAGAATGCCAAAGAGAAAAAGGGTCGGGATGACGATTTTCTAAAATGCCGTATAAAAATCCTTGAAAATTATAATTTTTAATGACTTCTTTTATTTGTTCTGAGGGAATAACAATTAATTTTATTTTTAAACCAATTTGTTGCCAAGATTTTTGAATTAATTCTGCTATTTTTTCAAATTCAGTTCCTTTAATAGTGGTTAATGATATTTCCAATATTTCTCCGTTTTTAGCAAAAAATCCTTGGTCATTTTTTCTCCATCCGGCGCGGACTAAGATTTCTCTAGCTAAAGAGGGGTCGTAAGAATATTTTTTTATTTCTGGATTAAAAAATTCAGAAAAGGGAAGAATGGGCCCGTCAACAATAAATCCTTGTTGATGTAAAACTTGTTCAAAAATTTCTTGTTTAGGGGTCAGGTGAGCCAAGGCTTGGCGAACAGATTTTTCTCCTAAAGGATTGTTTTCTCCTTCTTTGTAACGCAGGTTGAAAAAAATAGCCGTATAATAAGGAAGGTTTAATTGGTAATTTTTAATTCCCTTAACTTCAGTTAAATTTTGTTCAAATTGAGAAGAAGAGCAAATTAGACCATTGATTTTTTGGTTTTTTAAAGCTTGGTGAGCTTGTTCAAAGTCAGAGTAAAAGCGAAAAGAAATATTTTTTAAAAAAGGGCCGGTTAAATAATATTTTTCATTTCTTTTAAGATGATAGGACTTTATTTCTCCGGATTCAGTTTTAGTTAAAGAATCAAATTGGTAGGGGCCACTCCCAATTGGTTTTAAATTAAATTCAACTGTGGTAAGATTTTCCTCTTCAATTTCTTGCCAAATATGTTTTGGCAAGAGACCAGTTGTTAAAAGATTCCAGTCATCTGTTTTGATTTGAAAACAATTTTCATTAATTAAATTAATTTCTGTTTTTTTAAATTTTGATAAAGCCAGGACATTTTTAATTAAATTTAAATTAAAAACTATGTCCGCACTAGTTATTTTTTCTTTGTCATGCCAAAAAAGATTTTCCCGTAAACAAAAATCATAAGTTTGATTTTCTATTAAGCGGGGATTAAAATCTTTTACCAGGTCAGGAATTAAATTTAAATCAACATCTTTTTTTAAGAGCCCGGAAAAAATAAGTTTATTAATACTTAAATCAACCTCATTATTAGAAAAAAGGGGATTAAGAATTTTAATTTCTCCCACTAAACCTTCAACATGATGGCCAGAAACGCGTGGGACAATTTGAGAATTTAAAAAATACCAATGAATGGTTAAAGAAAATAAAGATAAGAAGAAAATCAAAAGAAGAAGCCTAATAATTTTCTTTTCTTTTTTATTAAGAATTTCTCCTAGATATTTCCATTGTTTCCAGCTTGGCCATTTTGGTTTTGCTTTAGCTGAAGCCTTGGCTCTTTTTAGTCTTTTTAAAAATAATAAGAAAGACATAAACCGATTATGAATTCAAAATTAAGCGGACTATTCCCAAACAAAGGAACAAAAAGGCTAAAATAATAGTGGCGATAAAAACAGTTTTTTCTAATCCTCTTTTAGTGTGATAGTCTTCTCCACCTCCACCAAAAACACCCCCTAAACCAGCTCCTCTTTGTTGAAGTAAAATACAAACTATTAAAAGAATAGAAATAACAATTTGAATAACAGTGAATAATTGAGACATAATTTTAATTTAAATTTAATTATTTTTTATTTTTTCCGCAGCTTTAACCACATTTTTTAAAAGATAAACCACGGTTAATGGGCCGATTCCACCAGGAACTGGAGAAACAGTTTCTATTTTTTGATAAATTTTTTTGTCTAAATCTCCAAATGATTTCCCCTTTCTTTGACTATAGCCGACATCAATTAGGACGGCTTTTTTATTAACCATTTCTGGTTTAATTATTTCTGGTTGACCCAAAATAGTAATTAAAAGGTCAGCTTTTTTTATTTCTTTTTGGGGCAAATTATTTTTAATTGCTAAATTTTTAGTTTTAATTTTTTTAGCTTCTAATAATTTTTCCAGATTTTGGGCAAAAATAGAATTTTTTTTACTTAAAATTAAACCTGATTTATTTTTTAGATTTTTTTTACTTTGTTTTATTAATTCAAGAATGGCTTGGTGAACCGGAGAAATAAATTTAGAATTTTTTAAAAATCCATCGACATCTTTTTCTGGAGATAAACAAGAAATTATTTTTTTAGAATTTAAATGAGAGGGGAGGGGAAGTTGAATAACAATTCCGTGCGTTTTTTTATCTTGATTTAATTTTTTAATTAAGTCAACAACTTTTTTAAAACTAGTTTTTCCGGGAAGTAAAATTTTTTTAACTTTTATTCCTATTCTTTGGGCCGCTTTTTCTTTTAAAGAAACGTAAATTTTTGAAGCCGGATTTTGACCGATTAAAATAACGGCCAAACCAGGCTGAATATTTTTTTGCTTTATTTTTTCTTTTAATTGTTTTTCTATGCTCTGGGCAATTTTTTTTCCTTTTAACATTTTATATTTTTAAACGAGGATAAAGGGGGTGTTTAAGGGTGAGAGCTTTCACCTGAGCGGAGACTTTTTTTAGAACTGAATTTTTATCAGCGTGATAAATTACTTGCGCAATTAATTTACCAATTATTTTCATTTCTTTTTCTTTGAATCCGCGTGTAGTTAAGGCGGGAGTACCTAATCTAATTCCCGAGGGATTAAAAGGTGAGCGTGGGTCATAAGGAATCATATTCTTATTAACATAAATGCCGGTTTGTTCAAGGATTTTTTCGGCTTGTTTTCCAGTCATTGTTGTCGGGGTTAAATCAATTAAAATTAAATGATTATCAGTGCCATTAGAAATTAATTTTAATCCTTGTTCTTTTAAAGACTCGGCTAAAACCTGAGCATTTTTAATTATTTGGTGAGCATAAGTTTTAAATTTAGGAGCAGCGGCTTCTTTTAAAGCTACGGCAATGGCGGCGGTGGTATGGTTATGCGGACCACCTTGCATTCCAGGAAAAATACTTTTTGCAATTTGAGGAGCAAATTCTTTTTTTGACATAATCATGGCTCCTCTTGGTCCTCGCAAAGTTTTATGAGTGGTGGTAGTAACAATATCAGTAAAAGGAAAAGGACTGGGATGAACTTGACCAATAATTAAACCAGCAATATGAGCAATATCTGCCATGCTTAAGGCTTTAACTTTTTGAGCAATTTGGGCAATTTTTTTAAATTTAATAATTCTAGGATAAGCAGTGGCACCAGAAACTATTAATTTAGGGCGATGAATTCGAGCTAGTTTTTCTATTTGATTATAATCAATTAAATGAGTTTTAGGATCTACTCCGTATTGAACAAAGTTAAATATTTTTCCAGAAAGATTGACTTTATGGCCGTGAGTTAAGTGTCCACCATGAGCTAAATTCATGCCCATAATAGTGTCCCCGGGTTTTAATAAACCGAAATAAACTGCTAAATTAGCCGGAGAACCAGAATAGGGTTGAACATTAACATAAGGCGCTTTAAATAATTTTTGCGCCCGAGCAATAGTTAAAGATTCTATTTGGTCAATAAATTCATTACCCCCATAATATCTTTTCCCAACATAACCTTCAGAATATTTATTAGTTAAAGGAGACCCCAGGGCTTTTAAAACCGCCAGGGAAACAAAATTTTCCGAAGGAATAAGCTCTAATCCTTGTTTTTGTCGCTTTATTTCCTTTTTGATTAAATTAGAAATTAAAGGGTCAGTCTTTTTTAAGTCCATGTTTTAATTATATGTTTTTTAAAGGGGATTGTCAATTATTGCCCTGGTTGAACCCGGGTATTTATATAGGTGTCAGGTAGAATTGCACAGGTTAGAATTGCACAGGTTGAACCTGTGTATTTTACACAGGTTCAACCTGAAGGATTGACATTTTATACGGGTTCAACCTGAAGGATTGACAAAAGCAAAAAAATGTGATATTTTATAATTAATCAGTCTTTAAAATTTAAGGAGGGTAAAAATGTTACCAGAACAAAAGAAAAAATGGTTTCATACCATTGAGTTTTTGTCTGTTATCTGGGTCTTTGGCTTAACCCTTGTCTATGTTTTATACTATGGTTGGTTTCAATGGCCTTTGGTAATTGCCAGAAAGATATGGCTTGGAGGAATAATTCATTTACCCTGGTGGATGGTTTTTTCCTTGCAGGTTTTTTCTTTCGCCCTATTTTGTTTAGTCTTTTTTGAAGTCTTTGTTTTTTATGAAAAAAGAAAAGACACTCGAATCAAAGACCCGCAAACCGCTTTCCGAGGAGGATTTATTGGTTTTATTGTTTTTTCTGTTTTAATTACTTTGATTAGTGTCTTCTTTGGTTTATTCGTCGCCGGACGTTTCGGAGCCTGGGTGAGCGGAATATTAGGATTTTTTATCGGGGCTTTTCTCGGTTTTATCCTGGGAATGATTTATTTTCCCCAATTTAAAGAATGGCTCAAACATCCTCAATTCAAAAAATGGCTTAAACATTAAGCCCAATCCCGCCTTAAACAAGGCGGGATTTTTATCTTTATTAACAGGGTTGACAAAACAGAAAAATATGTTAATCTTAAAATATAAATAAAGGAGGACCATAAGATGTTCGTTAAAAGAAAAGAAGTGATTTTAGTTAATCTGGATGATTTTTTAGATGTTATGGAAACTAAAAAAATCCTTCAACAAAAGGTTTTTTCTTGTGAATTTCCTGTGATTACCAGGATTTTTCCTGGTCCAGTGCTTTTTTATTCAAAAAGAGTTGCTGCCAATTTTGGATTGATTAATTCTTTTCTCGAAGTCTGTATTGAGGAGGTGGAGAGGTCAGTCTATAAAGAAAAGATAAAATGGCGGCCGGAACAATTTGAAATTGAAGATTAAAAAGGAGGAAATGAATGAGAGGAAAAATTTTAATTGTTGAAAGTGATTTTAAAAATGAGTTGGCTGCCCTAACCGCAATAGAGGAAGTCGGTCACGAAGGAATGGTTGTCAGTAACGTTGAAGAGGCCTTGGAAGTAATTAACCGAGAAGACCTTTTAGCGGTTTTAACTGACGTCAATCTACCCTTAAAAAAGGGAAAAAGTGATTCGCCTTATTCTGGAGAAAGTGTTGTTCAAGGTTGTATTAACCGGGTTATTCCAGTGGCCTTAGTAACTCAGGCTGCAATTGGTTGTTATACTTGGCCTGGAATTAAGATCTTGGTTCCTAATTTTTTTACCGCCGTGGAACCGGGAAAAGATTTTTCTTGGAATTTAATTAAAGAAATTGATTGTCAGGAAAAAGATGTTAATGTTTGGAAAGATGCCTGGAAAATTCTTTCTCTTAGCGCTAATCCAGT
>DKES01000013.1 GCA_002452615.1 Patescibacteria group bacterium UBA6816 | reverse complement strand
TTTGTTTCTGCATCTTCTTTATCTTTACATTCTCCCCAATCTAAATTAGGTTGTTCACTAACTTTAGCTGGTCCGCCAGTGTTATCTTTTTTTAAAAAATATTCTTTTAATTGATAACCAGTCTCTTCTGAACTAATCCAAGTAAAATAATGTTCGCACATTTCTGTTTGAGGAGAACCTAAAACTGTTCCGTCTTGGTCTATAATGGCCTCATCTGAGGCATTGGTTTTAACACAACTGCGAAGATAAGAATAATATTCTGTTCTTTCTGTTTCTAAATTAGTAAAACTTTCACAACCCGGATTTTGGCAAGTATTAGCTAGGCTAGGAATTAAATTAACCCAGCGAGAAGAATTTTCAAAATTACTTGGCATTTCTTGAAAAGTTTCATAACCTAAACACATTACTGAACATTTATCTTCTTCTTGAACAATTCCCGGGACGGTTAAAGCACTAGAAACCGGGGTATAAAGTTCGCAACCAACTTCTTTAGCTGAACATGAATCTGGATTTTGAAAATATATTTTATTATTTTCCCATAACTCAGGATTCTCCTCTTTAAATTCGCTCGGATTAATATCTAAAGGGTCTAAATCTAAGGGAATCCTAACATATTCATGACAACCTAAATCTTTTTCTGAACAAATTGCCACTTGGTTATTAAAAAACATTACATTTTCATTGTCTTCATATTCTTCATAAACAGAAAAAGAACAACTTTGTTCGCCTAAAGAAACTAAGCAACCTCCATTGGTCCCCTCGCAAAAACAACCATTTTCTTGGTCACAAATTTCTCCTTGAGAACATTCTTCTATTCCACTTTCTCTTTGGGAAAGCCCTGGTTCAACACAAGCCCAACCGCCTAAACTACTTAAATTATTATCCCAATTACCACAATACCATTGGCAACCAGCATTATTAGGATCACAATCGGCAAAATCCAAAGTATTGGTTAAATAGGCTGTGGATTGATTACCTTTAACACTGGTATAGGTTTGACAAGTATTATAATAAGAAGCACAAGCTTCTCCATCAAAACGCCAAATATTTTTTTCCCGAGTACAATAAGCCCAAGTATCACACTCTCCCTTTTCATTCTCATGAATACAATCTTTTAAATCAAGACAAGTTTCTTGACGATTAGAACTATTGGCCACCGGAATGGCTGAATATCCCATTAAATCACACTGATAAGTAAAAGTTTTTAAAACCCAATTAGGGTCTACTAAATGATAATAAGGACTTTCCTGGTTATAAAAATTATCAACAATTACTTTTAAAGAAGCTTCTCTGTCATTTTCTTTGTTAAATTTAGCGGCAATTTCTAATCCTAAAGGAAAAATACGATATCTTCTTAATTTTTTAATATTATTATAACTAAAAAAGCCATCAGTATCTCCCTTTCTTCCTACAAAAACGTCTGGATTTAAAAGATTCTGGTCCATAGCCTCCCAAATAGTTAAACCCTGTTCCATGGCCTTGGCTGTCTGATAACTAATTAAGCAATTATTTGGCACCGCATATTTCTTGTTTGGAGGACAAACAAGAAATTCATCATAAATAGTTATTTCTCCTCCTTTTTTTATTTGAGCTGTCGCTAAATCTGCATATAAAATAGAACTTTGTTCTCTGTCCGGTCGAACTACTCCGGCATCAGGATTAGTTAAAGAATCAGCACCTAAATAAGGTTGACTCCGGGCCACATCTGGAGAAACTTCAGGATTTAATCCTTTGTCAAAAAGATTTTCAATAAGTTTACTAACTAAAGTATTAGTAAAAACCCCTAAAGCATCTGCCACTGCCACTCCAGTATATTCTTTTGGCCCCGCAGAACCATCTTGGATCGCTCCTTCCCATTCGGCCCGAATACTACTTCCCGGAGTTAAAGTAATATCAGAGATTTTAGATGTTAAACGATTAATATCTCCGGATAAACTCTGCATAAACTTGGACTTTTCAATCATATCCGCTTGTCGAGCAAATAAATCACTTTCTGCTTTAAATAAAACAGCCACATCACTGGCTTCTGGATTATAGGACCGGTTAAGGTCAGCTAAATAATCTACTGGTGCAGGAGCTAAAAAACTAGCATATTCTTTAGAAACACCTTTAACTCCTTCTATTCCTTCGTCTATCCAATCAGTGATGGCTTTGACTTTTTTTTGAGTCGCATTTAAAGAGGGACTGTCTAAACAAATTTGATAAGTGTCCCCAAATAAACATTCTGATTCGTTCATTCCTGAAAAACAAAGTGAACGACATAAACTTTTTTTACAAAAATCATTTTTATTTTTTTTAAAACATTCATTTACCTGAAAAATGTCCATGGATTGAAAAGATTGTTTAACTTTTTTCCAGTCCTCTTCAGATTGTTCAAATTCATCTGCTAGATGTTGTTTGTCTGCTTCTTTAATCTCTTCAATTCCTGCCTTTGTTTTCTCCATTAACCTTTCTAGATTATCGTGGACTGGCGCTAGTTCCTTTTCAATAAAAACGAGTAGAGTTTCTTTAATTTCATTATATAAACCAGGATCTGTTTCAATTTGAGGGGCTAATTCTGCCCGATAATGGCCGGCGCGGCCTTGTTTAAGCTCTACATCAAAATCAAAAATTTTTGCCTTAGCCAAAGCTTCTCCTCGTTCTTTTAATTGACTCCAAGAACATCTCATTTCTGGGTCAAACATCATTTCTTTATATTTTGGGTCAAGACCAACTAACATTTTAAACTTAAGGGTTGGGTCCATGGGGTCACAAAGACTTTTACCAGTAAAACCAGTAAAGGACTGGGCCGTTTGGTTAATCCATTCTCCCAAGGCTTGGTCCTTCATCTTGGAAAAATAATTTGGGTCAGCCAAAAACATTGGTTTTTGACCTTTTCCTCCACTAGCAATATATTCAGCCGATTGCTTGGCCATTTCTCCTAAATAAAAATTAATAGTGTTTCGATAAGCAATCGCCCCTCCCTGTTCCCAGGCTTTTTCTAATAAATTCCAGGATTTTTCTCCAATCCATTTAGCCGCCTGAAAAATAGCCTGAGGAATATCATGGGTAATAAGCTGAGCTTGAGCTGGTTGAGGAAAAAATAAACTAACCAATAAAAAAATGGTTAGCCAAAAGGGAAGAATTCTTTTTCTTAAAAAATTAGAATTCATAAATGTTTTTAAAAGTTAAAAATTAGAAAGAGTTTCTTGAAGCAATTGTTCCAGGGTTGAATCATCTAAAGAATTTAACATTTCCTCATCCACCCCCTCTTTAATCAATAATTGCCTTATTTCTTCTATTTCTAAATTAGAAAATTGGAACTCTAAATCATCAGAAGCTCCTAATTCTTTTAAATCAATTCCAGTCTCTTGTTTAGTTTTATTATACACCTCAATTAAGGTTTTGTCATCTAAATTATCCACAATTTCTGGACTTAATCCTCCTCTTTCTATTAGAAAATTTCTAATTTCTTCTGGTGATATTTCTTCTAAAGAAAAGCTTGTTTCGGGTTCTTCTATTTCAGTCTCAGGCTGGGATTCTGGTTGCCAATAAGGAGTAGAAAGGGGGTCTAAGGGATCACTTCCTGCTTCTATCTCTTCTTTGTCTGTAAACCCATCACCATCTGTATCTGGTAAATAAGCTGAAGTGCCATAAACAAAAATTTCATCAAAATCAGACAACCCGTCTTCATCAGTATCTTGTTGAGAAAGAGAATCAAAAATTTCTTCTTGAATTGAGGACTCATTAATTTGCTGGTCTTTAATAATTAATTGAGGGAAAGGAGCATAAATTGCGCCTTTAATCTGACCATAACCTAAAAGAACCGCTAAAAGAGCAAAAAAGCTTATTAAAACTAATAATTTTCTATCCTTTTTTTCAATCATAAAAACTATATTTTTTTTGCTAAATCTATCCACTGAACGACTGACAATTCCTGAGCCCTGATTTTAAAATTTAAATTTGTTTTTAAAAAAATCTTTTGCCCCGTGGTTTTATCTAAAAGGCGGTGCTTAATTAAATTATTAATTAAATATTTACGCGGTGAAGAAAATCCGGCTTTAACTAAATTAAAAAATTTTTCAATAAAATCCGAAGAAATATTTTTTACTTGTTTTTTGTTTAAATCTATTTTTAAAATAACTGAATCCACTTGAGGACAAGGCCAAAAATTATTCTTTTTTACTTGAGCTATTATTTGAGGCTGGCCATAAAACTGAACCATTACTGATAAACGAGACATTTGAGGAGGTTGAGCAATAATTCTTTCTCCTACTTCTTTTTGTAAAATTAAAACCATTAAATCAGGCTTTTGAGAAAAACTTAAAAACTTTTTTAAAACTAATCCCGTAACATTAAAAGGCAAATTAGCCACTACTTTATAATTTTTTAAATTATACTCCCTTGGATCAAATTGGCGAATGTCTGTGGCTAAAATTTTAATATTTTTAAAAGAATTTAATTCTTGATTTAAAATTTTAACTAGCTCTCGGTCTATTTCTACGGCAATTACTTTTTTAACTTTTTTAGCTATTGCTTTGGTTAATGTTCCTAACCCGGCTCCGATTTCCAAAATAGTGTCTTGTTTGTTTAAATCAGCCGCTTTAATAATTTTATCAATTATTCCTTGATTGATTAAAAAATTTTGACCGCGCCGGCGTAAAGGTTGAATCGAATATTGATGGCAAAGAGTTTTAATTTCCTTCAAAGACACCATAAAAAATGTAAAATAATCTATAATTGGAAATTAGTTATATAGAAATTAGAAATTGGTAATGGAAACTGGAAGTTGGAAATTGGTATTATTTTTCTACTCTCTATTACTATTTTCCGTTTTCCTTACAGCCATTTTCCTTGTTTTTATGTTCTAGTGTTCTAGTGTTCTAATGTTTTAATCTTTTATTCTACCACCAAATTAATTAATTTATCAGGAACAAAAATTATCTTTTTTATTTTTTTTCCTTTTAGATAAGTTTTAATTTTTTCCCGCGCTAAAACCATTTTTTGAACCACTGATTCAGAAACCTTGGGGGCCATTAAAATTTTATCCCTTACTTTACCATTAATTTGAATTACTAATTCTATTTCTTGTTTTTGAGCTAAATTCAAATCAAAATCAGGCCAAGCTTTGGCAAAAATACTCTGATTCTCTTTTTCTGGATAAATCTTGTGCCACTGTTCTTCGGCAAAAAAAGGAGCAAAAGGAGATAAAAGAATAAGAAATTTCTCCCATTCTTTTTTTGTTAAAGGATTTTCTTGTTCTCGCGCCGTATTTAAAAATTCCATTAAACAAGCAATGGCGGTGTTAAATCTTAATTTTTCAATATCATGGCTTACTTTTTTTATGGTTTGATGAATTAAAGGATTTTCTTTTTCTAAAGACAAAAAATTTTTATTTTTTATTTGTAAATCTAAAAAATCCTCTATTTTGTTTAAAAATTTTTTAACGCCGGTTAAAGCGGAATCATTCCAAGCCATGGTTCCCTCAAAAGGCCCCATAAACATTAAATAAATTCTTAAAATATCAGCACCGTATTTTTTATATTTCTTTAAAATCTGTTCTGGAATAATAACGTTTCCTCGCGATTTACTCATTCTTTGATTATCCGGCCCTAAAATTACCCCGTGGGAAATTCTTTTTTGATAAGGCTCAGGATATTTTTGAGGCACTACTCCAAGGTCCCATAAAAACTGATAAATAAAGCGAGAATATAATAAATGCAGAGTATTGTGTTCATCTCCCCCAATATAAATATCCACCGGTAACCAATCTTCAAGCTTTTTTTTATCAGCTAAAGAAGATTGATTCTGAGGGTCAAGATATCTTAAAAAATACCAGTCTGAACCAGCCCAATTAGGCATGGTGTCTGTTTCTCTTTCTGCTTCTCCTTGACAAACCGGGCAAGTAGTTTTAACCCAATCAGTTATTTTTGACAAAGGACTTTCTCCAGTTTGAGTGGGTTGATAATTTTTTACTCGCGGTAATTCAACCGGCAAATCTTCTTCTTTAACTGGTTGCCATCCGCAACGCGGACAATAAACCATGGGAATGGGTTCTCCCCAATAATGTTGACGAGAAAAAATCCAATCTCGTAAATGATAATTCTCAGCTGGTTGACCAATTTTTTTTTCTTTTAACCACTCAATCATTTGAGGTAAAGCTTGAGCCGGGGTCAAACCATTAATTGGAGGAGAATTAATTAAAAGACCTTGTTCTACTTCAGGATAAGCCTTTTGATTAAAATCCCAATCTTGGGGAGGTTGAATAACTGGAATAATTGGTAAATCAAATTTTTGAGCAAACTCCCAGTCTCTTTGGTCATGCGCGGGCACAGCCATAATTGCTCCGGTTCCATAAGAAGCTAAAACAAAATCAGAAATCCAAACAGGGATAGCTTGATTATTAACCGGATTAATTGCTTGCCATTGAGTAAAAACTCCGGTTTTTTCTCGGGCTAATTCTGTTCTTTCTAAATCTGATTTTTTCTTGGTCTGATTTAAATAATCTTTGATTTCTTTTTGTTTTTCCTTTGATGATTTTTTTAAAATATCTTTAATAATTTCATGTTCTGGGGAAATAACCATAAAAGTAGCTCCCCAAAGAGTATCTGGTCGAGTAGTAAAAACTTTTAATTCTTGGTCTTGATTTTTTATTTTAAAAACCACTTGAGCTCCCTGACTTTTTCCAATCCAGTTTATTTGAGCGGTCTTAACTTTTTCTATAAAATCTGTTTTAGTTAAACCCTCAATTAATCGGTCCGCGTATTGAGTAATTTTAACAATCCATTGGTTCATTTTTTTCTGACTAGTAACTGCTCCGCACCGTTCACATTTTCCCTCAATCACTTCTTCATTAGCCAGCCCTATTTTACAACTAGGACACCAATTAATTGGCCGGGATTCTTTATAAGCCAATCCTTTTTTAAATAATTGAATAAAAATCCACTGCGTCCATTTATAATATTGAGGGTCAGTCGTATTAACTTCTCTTTCCCAGTCAAAAGAAAAACCCAACTCATTCATTTGTCTTTTAAATTCTTTAGTATTTTTCTCAGTTACTTCTTGAGGACTTTTTTTGTTCTTAATAGCATAATTTTCCGTGGGTAAACCAAAAGCATCCCAACCCATGGGAAAAAGCACATTTTTCCCCTGCATTCTCCTAAAACGAGCGTAAACATCAGCCCCGGTAAAAGAAAAAGCATGCCCAATATGCAATCCTGAACCAGAGGGATAAGGAAATTCTACTAAAACATACTCTTTTTGGGGTTGGTTATCTTTAGCTTGCCACAAACCCTTTTTTTGCCATAATTCTAGCCATTGATTAGCCCCTTTTTCCTTTGAATCTTGTTGTTGATAACTCATCTTGACTTTTAAGCAAATTTTGATTAATATTATTTTAGCCTTAATAAACTTAAACAAAGATTGATTTAGTTTAATTTTAGCGTAAATTTATATTTATGCAAGTTGATTTACCCTTTAAGAGAAAGTTTTCTCTTAAAAACATTGGCCGATTATTAATTTTCAAATTAATTTATCTTGTTTGTTTTTTAAATCAATGGTTTAAAAAACTTTTTTGCTTTAAAAAAACAGCTTTAGTTATGATTATTCTTTTATTTGCTGTTTTTTCCAGTTTAAAAACAAGTACTCCTCAGGTTCACTTTTTAAATCAATTTTCTAAAGAAGAAAAAATTTTTGTTGAAAAAGGATTAGCGGAAAAAGAAACCAATAAAGATTCTCTTGATTTTCAAGCCGCAGCCTGGAGAGAGGACCAACCCATTGACTTAAATAATGAAGAAGAAATTTATTTAATTTTAAATAATAGTATTTTAGTGGCTCCGGAAACAGACTTAAATCCAGAAGATATTATCCGGCCCACTCGGACAGAAATAGAAACTTATCTGGTTCAACCCGGAGATACAATTAGTACTATTGCTCAAAAATTTGGACTGCAATGGAATACCATTTTATGGGAAAACAATCTTAATTATTGGTCAGTTATTAGGCCGGGGGATAAATTAAAAATTCTCCCTGTTAATGGAATTACTCATCAAGTAAAATCAGGAGAAACTCTTTCTTCTTTAGCTAAAAAATACAATTCCGCCGCAGAAAAAATTGCCCTTTTTAATAATTTAGAAACAAATTCAATTCTTTCTTTAGGAGAAAAACTGATTATTCCGGATGGAACTCCTCCTCCGGCTCCAAAGCCAGTTTATACTTATACTCCTCCCACTCCACAAATAACTTCAGAAAATTATGCTAGTTATTCAGACTGGCGGAGAAATACAAAATGTCATCGTTTTGTTATTAATCAATGTACTGACTGGTCGGCTTTTAAATGGGCCACTGAACAAGGACAATGTGTTCCTTCTTGGTCTCATGCTAAATACTGGTTTGGCAGGGCACAAAAAGACGGATATGAAACCGGGTCTCAACCTAAACAAGGGGCAATTATGTCTTTAACCTGTACTAGTTGGATTTGCGGTTATTACGGTCATGTGGCTTATGTAGAAAATTTTGATGCGGAAACAGTCACTATTTCAGAAATGAATGGTTTAAAAAAGAACGCTTATTCCAGCCGAACTTTAAAAAATATTACTGGCCAATGGCAAAATGGTTGGAAAATTTTAGGTTATATTTATCCAATTAAATAATTTTAAAAATAAACATTCTTTAAAAAAAGGAGGAAAGAAAAATGAAAAAATTATTTTTCTGTTGTTTGTTAGGCTTACTTTTTTCTTGTGACCAACCAATTCAACCCGAAGAGGAAGAGGAAGAGGAAAAAAATGTACCCATTCTTAACACCGCTGAGGTTACTGAAATCAAAGAATTTTCCGCTATTAGTGGAGGAAATGTTATTGATGACCGCGGATTAACAGTGACCGCCCGGGGCGTTTGTTGGAGTACTCATCAAACACCAAGTATTGAAGATGATACGACTTTTAATGGAACCGGGGCTGGCCCTTTTACTAGTTTTCTAACTGAATTAGAACCGGCCACTGATTATTATATTCGGGCCTACGCTATTAATGAGGATGGGGTTGGATATGGAAGCGCTTTATTCTTTACCACTTATCCTTATGATACTGTGGGAACATTTACTGATGTTGAGGGAAATGTTTATCCTACGGTAAGAATTGGCGACCAATGGTGGCTGGCAGAAAATCTTCGGCAAACTCATTGGGAAGATGGATCAAGTATAGATTCATGGTATTGTTATGACCACGGTAAATACGGGGTTTTATATCGCGGTAAATTTGTCGAGTTGAAAAAAAATGTTTATCCTGCAGGATGGAGAACCCCTTCGGATGATGATTGGAAAAAATTAGAACTTTTCATTGGTCTGCCTGAAGAAGAACTTGATTCTGATGATTGGAGAAGAGGTTCTGATGTTCGTCTCTTATTAAGAGTTTTTGACCCTGATTATCCTGATTGGACCCGGGTGACTGAAAATTGCCCCATAATAAATCCTTTTGGTTTTTCTGCTTTACCAGCTGGAAAAGCTGAAAGATGGCATGAGGATGATGAAATTGAACTTTTTGGAACAGGTGATTACACTTGTTTTTGGACTTCCTCTGAAAAGGATAGATGGGCCATAGAAAAAGAACTTTGTTATCGAGCTATTACAAAGAATGGTTTAACCCGGCACTACAGGACAGTGGGCAGAGGTTTTTACCATTCAATTAGGTTGGTTAAAGATGTTTCTTATGATTAATAAAAAAAAGGCGGTTTTAAAAACCGCCTTTTAATTATTATTTAAAAATCAATCTTGTTTTTTATTTCTGGATTAAAATAATCCCAAGGACTAGAAATTGGAAAACCCCATTCTAAAGGAACTTCGCCGTGAAAATCTGAACCAATGGTAATTTTTAACCCTAATTCTTGACCTAATTTTTGCCAATGCTCTATCGCAGCCCAAGAATGATGAGAAGAAACCGCTTCTATTCCATTTAATCCTAGGGTCTTTAATTCTGCTACGAGTTCATCGTCTCGCCAAGAAAGATGTTCTCCGGGATGAGCTAAAACTGATTCTCCTCCGGCTTGTTTAATTAATTTAATAGCTTGAATAATAGGGATAGTTGTTTCTGGACAAATTGATTTTCCTTTATAAAGAGAATGATTTTTTTTCTTCATTAAATAATTAACAATAATCTCGGTAATGGGAATAATTTGACCCGGAACCCAACCAAGCTCTTTTTTCATTCTTTCCCAATTTACTTGATTTTGTTTTAAAACATTAGCTAAGTGCCAAAGTCCATAATAAGAAGCAGGCTGACTAAAAACATCTTTTTCTTGAATCTGCCAATTATCTGCTTGTAAAATTTTAATGGCTTGGGTTACCTTTTTTATTTTTTCTTCTTGTAATTGTTTTAAAACTTGATTTAATTCTTTGTTTTTTAAATCAAAATTATAACCCAAAAGGTGCAAAGATTTTTCTTTGTATTCAGTATAAATTTCTACTCCGGAAAAAACTTTTAAACCATTTTTTTGCGCTTCTTTTATAAAAATTTTCACTCCGGCCACAGTATTATGGTCAGTTAAAGAAACTATTTCAATTTTTTTAGCCTTTAGTTTTTTAACTAAATCCTGAGGAGAATAAACTCCGTCAGAAAAGTAAGAATGTAAATGCAAATCTATTTTCATGTATATAATAGTTATTAAGTATAATTAGATAGAATTTAAATAAGCTTCCCACTCTTTTATTTTTTGACGCGCCCGAGCAAATAAATTGTTCATTCCTTGTTTTTTACTTCTTGGATTAGGTTCAACAAAAGCTAAAATAGCCGCCATTTCTAATATTTTTTGAATTTCGAAATAAAATAATCGGTTTTGTTGGGATAAAGAAATTCCAGACCTAAAATAATTTTTAATAAAGGCTTGTCTAATTTTTTCCTTTTTTTCTTGGTGGTCAGAGGCATAATAAGAAAACATGGAATCATTTTGAGCTAAAAATCCTCCCACATCTTCTAAGGGGTCACCGCAAAAAGCGTAAGAAAAATCAATAAAAGAAAATTTGTCCTTATTCTTAATAATATTTCCCCAATGAAAATCAGAATGAACCAATTTAAACTCGGTTGGTTTTAAAAATAGCTTATTTTGTTTTAATTGCCAAATTCTTTTTAAAAGTTGAGAAAAAACCGGATAAAAACTCGGGGCACATTTACGCACTAAAAAAAACCAATGTCTTCTTTCTTTTTTTTCTTGTTCCTTATTTTTTAAAGGCAAATCCGGTCCTTGAGTTAAATGAATCTTAAATAAAGTTTGAGCAATCAAAGGAGTAAATTTTAAAAAAGAGTTAACTTTTTTCTGAGTTAATAAATTTTCAAAAGATTTTCCAGGAATTTGTAAATAAAATAAGATATTTAAGGGAGAATAATAATATAATTTTTGAGGAATAAAAGAACTTAATCCTTTTTCTCTTAAATAATTAAAAACCTTCCATTCTCGTTCAGGTAAATCTTGGTATCTATGAATTCTAGCCTGAAAAAATTTCTTTTTTTGACTAGTTAATAATTCATATCTTAACGTCATGTTTTGATATTTCCCTTGAAAATTTCTTAATAAATGAATTTTTAAGCCAATTAATTTTTCTGAAGAATTAAGGAAAAACTTTTTTTTCTTGTTAAAAAAAGAAAACATGTAGTCTTGGTCTAAGACTTTTTTTATTTCGGTTATATTTTTATTTCTAATAAATATCATTTAAGAAGACAGTCCTGTAATTTTAAATTTAAATCCGTTTTTAAAAGAAGATTGTTGATAGGGAATTTCTGCTTCTAATTTATTATCTTTATTTTTCTTGAAAAAAACCGGGGTCCAGTTTTTGGCCTCACTAATAACTGCTAATCTCATTTTTTTACCTTTAAGAGAATCTTTTTCTTGGGCTAATTTCCAAACTCGGTCTACTAAACTCTGGGGCTTAACTATAATTTTTATCTTATTTTTTCCAACTTCATATTGGCATTGTCCAGGCGCAGAAACAGAGCCGGTTTGAGAAAATTTTATTAAACTCATGGCATCCCAACCCATTTCTCCGGGCCAATATTCAATATCCTGACTAGGAATTTCACAAAAATAAATATGATTATATTTATCTCGGGAAAAACCTAAAGGATGGCTTTTTTCTTTTCCTAAAAAAGCATCTTTGACTTCTTTAAAAAGTTGAGTTGGTTGTTTTTGAGAAAATTTTTCTTTATCAAAATCAATAAAATGCTGTTGGGCATAATTAGAAAACTCCCCTGAATAATATTCCCAAAAATCTTTTAAAGAAGGTAATTGACGCGATTGTCTTAAATCGTCAACCACGTGCATCACATCATAAATATCTGTCCCACTTTTTAGTTTATGAATTGCGTCTCGCCATTTAATTGCTTTTTCAAATTCTCTCGCCTTAACCGCTTTATTCATTTCATCTTCAAACTCTAAAATAATTGAATTAAAATGCCCGGCCAAAACTCTTTTTTGATAAGGCTTTTTCTTGACAGTATCCATGGCCCGACGATAAGCTTGACGAATTTTTCCACTTCTTTGCCAATCAAAAGCTAAATCAATAATTTGGCGATAATAATTTTCCGCTTGGTCCTTTTCTTTTTCACTTATTTGAGGAATAGAAAAAACAATTTTTTTCAAAAGAGCCGCTCCTTGCTCAATCATTTCTAAAGACCACCAAGGCTTAGCTGAAGCCCACCAATATTGGTCTGATTGTAAAGCTCGGTCTAAATCTTCTCTTACTTTTTTATAACCCTTTTTAGAAGAATCTAATTTATTAACTAACTCAATAACAAAATAAGTAAATTCCCATTGTCGTTTATGAATCGGATTATCTGGATGATGCCAAAGAGTAAAAGAATGTTTTTGTTCTTTTCCTAACCAAAAATCCTGTTCCTCAGAAGACCAAGTACTATCTCTTAACTCAATTTTTTTATTTCGGCTAAA
Organism: Patescibacteria group bacterium UBA6816; assembly: GCA_002452615.1. Lineage (GTDB taxonomy): Bacteria > Patescibacteriota > Patescibacteriia > UBA2591 > UBA6264 > UBA6264. Next base: position 16,563 of record DKES01000013.1, on the reverse strand, counting down.
TTCTGGTATTAAATCAGAAATAAAAACTTGCGGAATTTTTTTATTAGCGTATATCTCAAACAATAAATTCTCTAATCCCGGACGATGATGACCAAAGGTTTCTGCGTCCATAACCGTTAAAAGATAACGGCCTGATTTAGACTGAAGAGGTTTGATTTCTTCAAGTAAGGAATCAAAAGTTCTCACCACCGCAGATAAAATTAAAACACTAATTCTCTTATCCCTTAAAACAACTTTAAAATCATCCAAACCTTTTAAAGAATAAATTTGAGTAAAATCCTCTTTTTCTGAACGAGCCAATTCTTCTCCAATCATCCATTTAAAGCCCATTTGATGAGCCACTCGAGCTACTTTTTTACTATAAGCTAATTCAGGAGAAAAAAACCCTTGGGGTTGCCAAGCGGAACCAAAATATTTTTGATTAGTTTTTTCATTAAGTTGAATTTGTCGAATAATTTCTTTTTCAGGCAAAAAGGGGAGAAAAGGATGATATTTTACCCCTCCGGTAAATTGAATTTGCCCTTTTTGAGCCAATTTTTTAATTTGAGCAATCACATCTTTATAACCCTCTTTGGCTAATAACTCTGTTAAACCAGCGTTAATATTCATGGTAATTTTTGCAGCCGGGGCTAAGGCTAACCCTTTAATGATAGGACGATAACTTTCATTAACAATCCTTTCTAAAATATCGGTTTGTTGATTATGGGGTTGATAAAAATGTAAAAAGTTAGCCCATTTTATTTTTGCTAAATTATTTTTTTTCATTTAATTTTATTTCTTTTAATATTTTTTGACGGAGTTGTTTAATTTTTTCTTTAGTTTTTAATTTTATTCTTCCTTGGTCTGATTCTAAAATTTGGGAAAATAAATTTAACCCTCTTTTTATTAAACCCGGGCTCCACCAAGGTCTTTGACTGGCCCACCAATATTGGTCTGAAGCTAAAGCTTGGTCTAAAAGATTTCTTGCTTCTGATTCCTTTAAATTAGTTTTTTCCCTTTTAAACTCTTTTAAAATTAATTGAGTAATTTGCCATTGGTATTGATGAATTTTGTTTTTAGGTTGAGACCAAAGAGGATAAGGATTTTTATTTTTTAAATCTTCTCTTTCCGTGGCCCAAGTTGAAGCCAGAGGACTAATTTTTTGTTTTTGAGAAAGTTTAGCTAAATATTCAGAATAAGTCAAAGTTTTATTTTTAAATCTTTTTAAAATATTTTCCCAAATTTCTGGCAAATCTTTTTGATGGTGGCCTAAATTTTCTCCATCAAAAGCCGTTACTAAAAATTGGGCCTTAATGTGATTTTTCTTTATTGATTTAAAAAACTTATCCGCTGAGTCCAAGGTGGGACCAAAAAATAATTGGCTTAAATGTCGGTCTCTAAAAATTACTTTTAATTTTTGACTAAAATTAATCAAATATTTTTTTTCATAATCAACCTGATTAAAATTACCTTGATAAGCAATCTCATCTAAAACCAACCATTGGTATCCTTGGGTTTTAATAATTTTAGCTATTTTTTTATGATAAGCCATCTCCGGAGGAAAAAAACCTTGTGGTTGCCAGGTCGGACCAAAATATTTTTGATTAATTTTTTCATTTAATTTTATTTGCCGAATAATTTCTGTTTTAGGAATCAAGGGCAACAAAGCGTGGTAAGCGGCAGAACCAGTTAATTCAATTTGACCCTTAGCCACTAAGTCCTTTATTCTTTTTAAAAAATTTTTGTATCCATGCCGGGCCAATTGTTCAGTTAAAGAAGCATTAATATTTAAAGTTATCTTGGCTAAAGGATTTAATTCTAAAATTTTTAAAATCTTTTCATAAGATTCTTTAAAAATCTTATCCAGAATTCTTTTTTCCTGATAAGGCGGTTGATAAAGATGAAGTAAATTAACCCAAAACATGTTATTTTTTCTTTTTTATTTCTTGGCGCTGTTTTTTAATTGCTTTTTGATAAAGAAGAATATACTTTTGGGCTGGTAATTTCCAGGAATATGATTCTTTCATGGCTCTTTGAACTAAATTACGCCAAGCGTTTTTTCTTCGATAATTTTCCACAGCCCGCGATAAAGCAAACAAAAGGTCATCGGGTTTATAAAAGTGAAAAAGAAATCCATTACCAGTACCGGTTTCTGGATTATAATCCGTAACCGTATCTAAAAGACCTCCCACTGAATGGACTACCGGAATGGAACCATAACGCAAACTAATTAATTGAGAAATTCCACAAGGTTCAAAACGAGAAGGCATTAAATAAATATCCGAACCCGCATAAATCTTTCGGGCCACTTCTTCATGAAAAGGAAAAACAAATAAAAGTTTTTGGGGATATTTTTTTTTAAATTTATTTAAAGCCTTAATATATTTTCCGCCCCCACTACCAACAATAGCTATTTGTAAATTTTTTTCTAATAAATAATCCATTAACTGAATAATCAATTCAAACCCTTTTTGTTCGGTTAAGCGATTGGCTAAACCAATCATCGGGATATCTTTTTTCACTTCTAAACCATATTTTTCTTGTAAAATTCTTTTATTTTCAGCTTTTTTTTCTAATAATTCTGCGCTGTAATTAACATAAATATCCGGGTCAAATTCTGGATTAAAAATAGAATAATCTACTCCATTAATTATTCCGTAAACATCTTCCGCCCTATTTTGTAAAACTTTTTCTAACTGACAACCAAATTCTTTAGTCATTATTTCCTGAGCATAACGTAAACTAACTGTATTAATAAGGTCGGCTTGTTTAATTCCTCGACGAGCAAAATTAATCCATTCCAAATCCTCAACTTTAGAGGGAAAAGGACTTGTGCCTCGGTCTTTTTTTTCTGGAGGAACCTTCCACCAATCTTTTGGCCCTTGAAAAAGTAAATTATGAATAGTAAAAAGAGTGGCTATTTTTTTTAAACTTTGGTCATTTTTATATTTAGTTTTTAAAAAACCAGGAATTAACCCGGTGTGCCAATCATGACAATGAATAAGATTAGGAGAAAATTTTAAAATTTTAATTAATTCTAAAACAGCTAAATCAAAAAGCAAAAATCTTAAACCATTGTCTGGATAAGCATACATTTGATGTCCTTTTTTCTGACGCGAACCAAATAAACGGCGTTGACAAACAAAAAAAACCGGATAATTATCTGAAGAAATAACTTTTTTAAAACCAAATTGATATTTTTGTCCGGCCCACTCTAAAACAATTTTATGTTTAAGGTTTTCCCAAGGCCAATCTTGTTTTTTAATGAACCCATAACCCGGGGTAATAACTATTACCTGATGACCCAAACGCCTTAAAGCACGGGGTAAAGAACGCGCTACATCAGCCAGTCCACCACTTTTTGAATAAGGGGAAATCTCTGAACTAACGTGAACAATTTTTAAAGGTTTTTTCATATTTAATTTTCTATTCCTCTAAATAACCTAAATAATAACTGGCCAAAATAAACATGGCGTGAGACCAAGCCAGAGGAAAAATTCCTTTTCTAAAATCCTCAAAAATTTGTTCTGGGATATAATCACCATAACCATCCTTTGTTAAACGATCTAAAACCCATTGATAATATTTTTGGGCTAAATCCTTTTTTCCCATTAAAGAATAGCAAATAGATAACCAAAAATTTAAAATCGGCCAAGCGCCCCCGCCTTCTTGAGCTGAGCCCTCTCCGTCATAATAATCAAATTGATAACGATGAACCCCTCCTTTAATCACTATTTTTTCTTCTATTTTTTTAATCATTGACTGCATCTCTGAGCTTTGAATCTCATAAATATTAAAAGGCCAGGCCAAACCCAATAAAGAAGCGTCTACATTAGAATCATTAACTTTTCCTGCGGTGCGATAAAAATAACCTTTTTGGGGGTCATAAGCTTTTTTAATTTGAGCAATCATTTCCCAGGCTGTTTCTTTCCATAAAACAATCGGTTCCATTTCATGCGCCAGTAATAAACCTCGGGCGCAAGCCGCCAAAGAATAAGTAAAATTATTTTTCATGGTCACAGAAGTGTGGCGATGAGATTCTTCCCAAAGGTCAACCGTGTGCCGATTAAAATTTGTTTTATCCCAATAATAACAAAGCCCTTCTGCTAAACGAAAAATTAATTCTTTATATTTTTGGGCTTTTTTTAAATCATTTTTAAAATGCCAATGAATGGCCCATAAAATTTCTCCAGCTTGGTCTGGTTGCCAAGAATGCATACTACCAATCCGGCCATTAGTGGCGTAATTAGCGTATAAAATTTTCTTTTTTTTAAAATCTTGAGGAGCTTTCTCTAACCAACTAAAAAATGGTTCTTGAATAGGAATTTTTAAAATATCCGCGGCCACACAAATAAAAGCAGCGTCTCGCGGCCAAACCCAACGATAATTAGCTGCTTCTCGATGAACATAAGGCTTATCAATATTTACCGCCACAATGGCTCCGTTTTCCAAAGCGCAATCTTTAATTACCCTTTTAGAAGAATCTATTAATTTTTTTATTTCTGGGGACATAAATCAAAATTTTTAGTTTGCCAACAAGTGATGGCTACGGCAATAGCATCAGCCACATCATCGGGCTGAGGTATTTTTTCTAAACCTAAAATAGCTTTAACCATTTTTTGCATTTGTTGTTTAGGAGCTCGACCATAACCAGTAATTGCTTGTTTAATTTGAAGGGGAGTATATTCTAAAATCTCTAATTGATTTTCCGCGGCCACTAACAAGGCCACTCCTCTGGCTTCACTCACTTTAATCGCTGTTTTAACGTTTTTCGCAAAATAAATATGCTCAATCGCCATTTGTTGCGGCTGATATTTCTTAATAATTATTTTTAATTCTTGATAAATCTGTAATAATCTTTGAGAAAAAATATTTTGAGGAGATGTTTTAACACACCCATAATCAATAATCTCTAAATCATTTCCCTTGGTTTTTAAAATGGCATACCCCAGTAAAGCTACTCCGGGGTCAATCCCTAAAATAATCATAAAAATATTTAAAAATAATGGGGTCAGACCCCGAATTTCTCTTACTGAAAATCCCCTCCCAGAGCGACTTTTAAGGTCAATTTTTTAAATATTGAATTTATATCATGGGGTCAGACCCCGGATAAAATGTTCTAATGTTTTTATGTTTATTTTCCAATCCCCAAGCACCCAAGTACCCATTCTATTCCAGATTGCTGTAATAATCATTAACGTCAGGATTTTCTTCTAATTTTTTAAAAATTTCTTCAATTTTAACAGCTAATTTATCATCAACTTTAAGAGGGTCTTGAGGCAACCATTCTATTCCGGCTTGGTCAATTTCAAATCCTTTTTTTTCTAATCCTTTTTTAATCTTTTCTAAATTTTCTAAAGAAGAAAAAATAACCAACCCCTCTGCTTCCACTTTAATGTCTTCAGCTCCTAGGTCAATGGCGATTAATTCTATTTCTTCTAAATTCTTTAATTTGTCTCGAGTAATTCTAACCACTCCTTTTTGTTTAAACATCCAACGAACTGAATTTTGTTCTCCCAAACTACCTCCGTATTCAGAAAAAATTTTTCTTAAACTAGAAACCGCCCTATTCTTATTATCAGTTAAAACTTCAACAATAAGGGCCACTCCTTGAGGGCCAAAACCTTCATAAATAACCTCTTCAATTTGTTCTCCGGCTAATCCTCCAGTACCTCTTTTAATGGCTCGGGTAATATTTTCTTTTGGTAAATTAGCTTTTTTAGCTCGGTCAACAGCCAAACGTAAAGCAAAATTAGTTTCTGGGTCACCTCCTGCTTCTCGCGCGGCGGCAGTAATAAGATTGCCTAATTTAGTAAACAAGGCTCCCTTTTTTGCGTCCGCTGCTCCTTTAACGTGTTTTATTTTACTCCATTTATTGTGTCCGCTCATAAAAATGTTAAAAAATAATAAATTCTTCCCAATCCCCAAGCACCCAAGTACCCACCCCATATTATATCAAATTAAAAGTTAAAAACAATAGACAAGCCCATTTTTCTATGATAAAATATAAATACTTATCCTGTTAAAAATAATTATTTACTAAATAAAATTATAATAGGAGATAATAAAAGGTCTAAACTTTAACTATCTCTAATTTATTTTTCCTCAAATGAGTATTCTTGATGACCAACAAAAAATAAAAGAATTAGATTTATCTGGAATGGCTTCTCTTTTAGAGAAAATGCCCGACCAGTATTTTTTAGCTTGGAAACAATCTCAAAAAATAAAAATTCCTTTAAATTTTAAAAATATTAACCAGCTTGTTTTTTGCGGACTAGGAGGCTCAGGAATTAATGGAGAAATCGCCCAAAACCTTTTCTCTTCCCAATTAAAAATTCCTATCACTATTGTTCGTGACCAAGAACTTCCGGAATTTGTTAATCAACAAACCCTGGTTTTTTTAACTAGTTATTCTGGTCAAACCGCAGAAACAATCTCTTGCGCTAAACAAGCTTTGGCTAAAAAAGCCCTGGTCTTTATTATTACCCAAGGAGGGGCATTAAAAAAATTAAGCCAAGAAAAAAAACTTCCTAGCTTTATCTTTAATTATCCGGCCCCTCCCAGAATGAGTTTGCCTTTTTTATTAATGCCGGTTTTAATGGTTATGGAAAAATTAGGATTAATTGATTTAAAAAAACTTAAAATAGAAGAAGCTTTAAAAAAATTAAGCCAAATCAATCAAAATTTTTCTTTAAAAACTCTCACTAAAAAAAACATGGCTAAACATTTGGCTTATTCTCTTTTTGACCACCTTCCTATTATTATTACCCCGCCGTGTTTTTCTGGAATCGCTCGCCGTTGGAAAACCCAATTAGAAGAAAACAGTAAAAACTTTTGTTTTTTTGCTTTTTCTCCAGAAATTTTTCATAATTTTATTGAAGCAGAAAACCCTTGGCGCTTAAAAGACGAATTTATTTTCCTTTTCTTTGAAAAAACTGAAAATAATGATTCTAAAATCCAAGGGTTGAAAAAAATCTTAAATGAAAACAATATTGAATGGAAAGAAATTGTTAAGGGGGAAAATGATTTCTTCCAAATGATTTATTTAATTCTGTGGGGGGACTGGCTAAGCTTTTATTTAGCAATTTTAAATCAAGTTGACCCCACTCCAGTAAAAAAAATCAGTGAAATAAAAAAACTTTAATGATAAAATAAAGATTAAACTCTTTTAATTAATTATTAAAAATTTATCCCTTAATAAATTAATGACTCGCGTTAATATTACCATTCCTTGTTATAATGAAGAAAAAATAATTGGTCCAAATATAGACCAGGTTATTTATTATTGCCAAAAAAATCTTTCTGAATACCAATGGCAAATTATTATCGCTGATAATGGATCAAAAGACAAAACTTTTTTTTTGGCTCAAAAAAAAGCCATCCAGTATTCTAATCTAAAATGTTTTTCTTTAAAAACCCCTGGTAAGGGAGCGGCGATTAAAGAGGCTTGGTTAAATTATCCAGCGGAAATTAATATTTTTATGGATGCTGATTTAGCGACTGACTTAACTTTTCTCCCTCAATTAATCAAACCCCTTAAAAATAAAAAGGCTGATTTAATAATTGGCTCTCGCCGACAAAAACAAAGCCAAACTCAAAGGTCTTGGTGGCGTTCTTTTCTTTCTAATATTTACAATTTTATTATCAAGTTATTATTTAATTTAGAAATTACTGATGCTTCTTGCGGATTTAAAGCCGCCTCTCAAGAATTAATAAAAAATATTGTCCCCCAAACAAAAAATGATGGATTTTTCTTCGATACTGAACTTTTAATTCTCTCTCATTATTATAAATTTGTTATTAAAGAAATTCCAGTTATTTGGCAAGACGAAAAAGAAAGAAAAACCAAGGTTAAAATTATTCGCACTTGTTTTAATTATTTAAAAGAATTAATAAAACTAAAAAAAAGAATTATAAAAATGCCCGGGTTAAAATAACTCGGGCATTTTTTATCTAATTTCTTTTAATTATTACTAGTTTCTTCTTTACTTGTTCCTTCTTGGGTAACTTCTTGTAACTTTTCGAGAACAAAAACAGAAATAGAATAAGCTAAAACAATAATAATCAAGCCAATTAAAGCATTTTTTAACATTCCTTGGGCTTTTTTTATTTTTTCTGGGTTTCCACCTGAAGTCATCCATAAAAAACCACCGGCTAAGATAAGTCCGACCAATAAAATGCCCATTAAACCAAAAACAACTCCAAGTATGTTTGCTACTAAAACCGGAACTTTTGTTTCTCCTAAATTAGCTTCTTTACCAACTTCTTGTAATTGTTCTAATTGAGCTAAACAAGGTTGAAATAACAAACCAAAAGTAAAAACAAAAAGAACAATAAATAAAACCTTTTTTAACCGTTTTACTTGGCTAAAATTAATCATGAGAATAACTTAAAATTAATTGGTTATATTAATTAATCGGTCAACTACAAAAGTGGCAATGGCATAAGCTAAAACAATAATAATCAAGCCAATTAAAGCGCTCCCCATTAATTTTTTAGCATTTTTAACCTTTTCTTCATTACCGGCTGAAGTCATCCATTGGAATCCAGCAATAATAATTAAGACTACAGCCACTAAACCAAGTAAACTTAAAACAATTGTAACAATATTACCGACAACTTGTGGTAAAGTAGCGTCTCCATATCCAACACTATCACCAAATTCAACTAAATCTTGTTCTCCTAAATCTAAGTTTTGTCCTAAAGCTAAAACCGGAACAAAAAGAAAAGTAATAATCATTCCGGAAAGAAAATATTTTTTCATATAAAATTTGTTTAACGTTTTTAAAAGCGTTATTAATTTTAACGACCTTGAATAATTGATTAATTATTTATATCTTAAAAGCAATTAAGGGTTGTGTCAATCTTAAAGTGTGGATATCTTTTCTTATTATTCTAAAAAAGCCTCTAGAATAAATTCTAAAATAGCATAACTGAAAAAAATCAAAGCCAAACCCAAAATAGCCCAAACCAAAGTGTCTTTACCTTTTTTAACTTTTTCTGCGGCCCCGCCTGAAGTCATCCAGAGAATTCCACCGTAAATAAACATTACTAAAGCCAAAACACCCACTAAACCTAATAAATATTTAATTAAATCAACAACTAAGTCAGAAATGTCACGGCCTTCTAAGGGGTCGCTTAAGTTAGCGGTTTGTCCTAAAGTAAATTTAAAAACTCCTAAAAAAATAATTAAGAAAAAAACTAAAAAAAGTAAATAATTTTTTGTTTTTAATTTCATTAATTTTATTTTAAAATTATTTATTGACAAGGACGATGACTTCCTCCTAAATAAACCGTGGCCGTGGCTGGTCCGACTTTACCATCTGCTTCTAATTTATTAGCCTGTTGAAATCTTATAGTACACTGAGCTGTTTGCGAACCAAAAACTCCGTCTGCAGTTCCACAATTACAATCAAGTTTATTTAAAGTTTCTTGGTAATTTTTTACCTGACTACTTTGACATCCTTGTCCGGAGCCAGTCCAATTACAACCATAACACCAAGGTTGACTTGCAGAAACAGTCTTTAGTTCAGGACAGGTCGGCCAACCTGATGATTCTTCTGTTGTGGCTGAGGGTAAGTACTGTTCTGTCCCTAAAGCCTTCATCATTAAACGCACTAGAAAAAAAGAAAATAAAACAATTATTAAACCAATTACTGCGCCGCTAACAATCTTTTTTCCTTTTTGAACTTTTTCTGAAGACCCCCCAGAAGTTATCCAAATTAATCCACCAATAACAAACAAAAATAAGGCGGCCACCCCTAAATATTTTAAAATTTGATTGGCCACATTAACCCCTAAATCTAAAAAATTTTGTAAAGTACAATCACCACAACAAGCACAAATCGGGTCATTAATTAACCAACCCACCTGACACTTTTCCACTGAATTAACACTTTGACAAAGACAATTACAAATTAATCCTTCTTCTTGGCTGGTACAATTACAACTACTAATTCTTCCCGCCCCAATGTCTCTGGTAAAAATTTGGGGTTGAGCATTAACAAAAGAAAATCCAGAAAAAATGAAGATAAAGATAAAAAAGAATAAAATTGTTTTTTTAAAAGACATATTTTAATGTTTTAATGTTCTAATGTTTTGATGTTTTAATGCTTTAGTATGTCAAATTAACTTTTTGCGCACCATAATCAACGGCCTGGCGAATGGTTTTTTCTCCTTTTAAAACATCTTTAACCATTTCTTGAAAAGTTTCTTCAACTAAAGAATAATTTTTCCCTTGATACCAGGTTTGAGCCGTCAAAACGCTCTTGGCAAAAGGAGCTAAATCAAAATCTTCTAATTGTTCAGCAATTAAAGCTCGATGAGCCGTGGGTTTTTTAGTTCTTTCCACAAAGGTTCTGGCATTTTGAACTTTAGTGGCATAAAGAATAAAAGCCCAGGCTTCTTGGGGATAATTAGTTTTTCGAGAAACCGTTTCCATCCAATAATGAGCGTAATTAACTTCTTTAAGCGAGCTGCTTATTTGCGGAACCGGGGCAATATCAAAATTTAATTTTGGGGCCCGAGATTTAATAGTGAATAAATCCTTAGCATAACCAAAAATAAATCCGACCCGACCCTGAATAAAAGCTTCTTGAGAATTAGGCATTTGCTCATGCCAAGTATAAATTCCTTCTTGGTAAGGATTGGCAAATCCAGTATAAAAACGAAGGGCTTCTTGACCAGGAAAATAAGAAGAATCATCTGGTAAAGATTGATTAAAAATAGCTTGATTTCTCTCATTAACCATGGTGGTTCCATTTTGCATCATTAATAAGGAAAGAATGTCTGTGAGATAATCCACATTTTCAGCCGCTCCTAAAGCAGTTCCTGATTGAATAAAATCTCCATAAGTATCTTGCCAGGTCATTAAATTGACATTATTTACAAATTCTTGCCAAGTTTGAGGCGGATTAACAATTCCGGCTGAATTTAAAATATCCCGATTATAATAAAGAGATAAAACATCTAAAGATAAAGGTAAGCCATAAATCTGTTCATCTACCACTAAATTCTGGGGAACGGTTTCAACAAAAGTTTCTCTTAATTCCCTTAAACTAGGAGCTTTTTTCTTTTCTTCAACAATCCTGGTCTCTTTTTTTATGGTTCCGGTAACAGTTTTTCTTAATAAATTTAGTTCTTGAGAAAAATCTAAAGGTAAAATTTTTGACTGATATTTTCCCAACCAAGTATTAGGAATAGAAAAAATATCTGGTCCCCGGTCTTCTGCCCAGGCCTCTAATAAGGCTTGTTCGTATTCTTCTTCTCTAATTACTTGAAGATTAATCTTCACTTGAGGATAAAGAGCTTGCCAACCAGAAATAATTTCCCCAAAAGCATCTTTACTATCCTGAGTCCGCCAATAAACCAAATTAATTGGTTTTAAACTTTCTTCTGTCTTTTGAGTGCACCGGCAACCTAATCCCGAAGAAATAAAAAAAACAAAAATTAAAAATAGGGCTAAAATTTTTGTTCTTCTTTTTTCTAACATAAGATTCTTTTTTTTAAATCTTTTTTGATTTAGTCTCTTAACTTTACACTAAATTTTTATTTTTCGTCAAGATAAAAAAGTTTTTCTAACTTATTTTTAGATTAGCACTTAAAAGAAAAAAAGACAAGTTAATTTAAACCTGATTATTGCTATTTTAAACTTTTTTGATATAATAGACCCATGATTAAAAGAAAATCTAAATCTGGCTGGAAAAATCGGCCCATTGGAAAAAAAATTAAAAAATCCCGAGCCAAAAATATTCATAAAAATTTATGGCTCCGAATTATTATTTTAATTATGGTTGTCCTATTTGGGCTGACTATTTTTTTCGGGGTTGTTTTAGCTTGGTTAAATTATAGTCTCCCTGACCCAGATAAACTTTTACAAAGACAAATTATTCAAAGTACTAAAATATATGACCGCACTGGGCAAAACATTCTTTATGAAATCTTTGCTGAAGAAAGAAGAAGTTTAGTAAAATTAGAAGATATTCCTGATAATTTAATTCACGCCACTTTAGTTTCTGAAGACCAAAAATTTTTTGACCATCCTGGATTTGATTTCAAGGCTATTCTTCGCGCTATTTTAGTAGATTTAATTCGGGGAGACAAAGTACAAGGAGGTTCTACTTTAACTCAACAATTTATTAAAAATGCTTTTCTTACTCCCGAAAAAACATATGTCAGAAAAATAAAAGAACTTCTTTTGGCTTATAAAATAGAAAAAAAATATAGCAAACAAGAAATTTTACAAATGTACTTTAATGAAATTCCTTATGGCTCTAATGCTTATGGTGTGGCCGCGGCAGCTCAAATTTATTTTAATAAATCAGTTAAAGATTTAAGTTTAGATGAATGTGCTTTATTGGCCGCTCTTCCTAAGGCCCCGACTTATTATTCTCCTTATGGAAACCATCAAAATGAATTAGTGGCTCGACAAAAATACATTTTACAAACTTTAGTAAACCAAGGATATCTTAGTCAAGAAATGGCCACTCAAGCACAAAAAACAAATACTTTGGAAAAAATAATTCCCCGTTGGGAAAATATTACTGCCCCTCATTTTGTAATGTATCTTAAAGAAATTTTAACAGAAAAATATGGTCAGCGCTTAGTAGAACAAGGAGGATTAAAAGTTATCACCACCTTAGATTTAAAAAAACAACAACTAGCAGAAAAAGCAATTGACAGTCAAGCCGAAAAAAATGCTCAAACTTTTAACGCTTCTAATGCTGCTTTAGTTGCTATTGATGTTAAAACCGGACAAGTTTTGGCTCTGGTTGGTTCAAAAGATTTTTTTGATGAATCAATTGACGGTCAAGTTAATGTTGCTCTTCGGCCTCGTCAACCTGGCTCTTCTTTTAAACCCATTGTTTATGCGGCTGCTTTTTCTAAAGGTTATACTCCGGAAACAATTCTTTTTGATGTGCCAACTAATTTTGGCCCTTCTGGAACAGGAAAAGACTATCTTCCTAAGAATTATAATGAAAAATATTATGGGCCCGTCACAATTCGCCAAGCTTTAGCCGGTTCTTTAAATGTTCCGGCAGTAAAAACTCTTTACTTAACCGGAATTAATAATGTTCTTAACCTGGCTCAAAGAATGGGGTATACCACTTTGCTTGATGAAAGTCGCTATGGTTTATCCCTGGTTTTAGGAGGAGGAGAAGTTAAGTTATTAGAACACGTTAATGCTTTTGGAATTTTCGCTCGCGAAGGAAAAAAAATTTCCCCTTCCTTTATTTTAAAAGTAGAAGATGGTCAAGGAAATATTTTAGAACAAAACGACAATCTTTCCGCACTTGTCTCCCCTCAAGTCTTAACCCCGCAAATAACTCGCTTAATTAATGACATTCTTTCAGACAATCAAGCCCGTTCTTTTGTTTTTGGAGAAAAAAATTATTTAACTTTACCGGACCGTCCCGTGGCCGCTAAAACCGGCACTACTAATAATTTTCACGATGCCTGGACCATTGGTTATACTCCTAGTTTAGTGGCTGGGGTTTGGGTCGGCAACAGTCGTAACGAAGCCATGGGTAATCATGCTGACGGGTCCACTGTGGCGGCCCCAATTTGGCAAGAGTTTATGTCCCAGTCACTAGCTAATACTCCGATTGAAAAATTTACCCCCCCCGAACCAATTATTATTGAAAAACCTATTTTAAAAGGAGAAATTCCTGGCGAAATAGAATTAGAAATAGACCAAGCTTCAGGAAAATTAGCCACAGAGCTGACCCCGGAATCACAAAAAGTAACGAAATCATTTAAAGAATATTATCCCTTACTTTATTACGTAGATAAAGATAATCCGCGGGGAGAAAAACCTCTTAATCCTTTAGCTGACCCCCAATACGATTATTGGCAAAAGGGAATTAAAGAGTGGCTAAAAGAACAAACTGGTGAACAATTTAATATTCCTCCAGTAGAATATGATGATGTTCATGTTCCTTCTAACCAACCTCAATTAGAAATTATTTCTTCGCCTGAAAATGTAACTGAACAATTAATTGAAATTAAAATAAATGCTCAAGCTCCCCGAGGAATTGAAAAAATTATTTGCCAGATAAACGGCCTTGCTTCTGATAATATTTTTCCTCAAACCGGAGAAAATCCACCTTATTCTTGTTATCTTAATTTTGCTGGATTTAAATCTGGGGAGCATCAAATTACAGTCATTGCCTTTGATGATGTCGAAAATAAAAAATCAATTGATTTTAATCTTATTTTGGAACAATCCTTTTCTCAAAAAATTTCTTGGTTAAATCCTAGTTCTGACCAGACCATCTCCCAAAACATTTTTCCTTTGGACTTACAAATCCTTGCTCCGGCCGGAGAAATAAAAATCATTAGATTTTATGCTCAAAATTTAAAAACCTCAAAAATTTCTTTATTAGGAACTATTTTTAGTCCTGAAAACAGGGGAAAAATTAATTTTTCTTGGGCCTCAGCAGATAAAGGCACTTATCAAATTTGGACAGAAATTATTAGTGAAAGCAATCAAGTTTTAATTAGCGACCGATTAGAAATAGAGATTAAATAGTCCCCTTGACAAAATCCTTATTTTTTATTAAATTAAAGCATATCTTTGTTCTTTTAATTTTAAACAAAGGAGGAAAAAATGAAAAAAATTGTTTTTTCCCTGCTCGTGATAGTCGGTTTAATTTTTTTTAGCTGTTCTTTGGCTAAAGATAATTTTGGAGCAGAAGGATTAAAAACAGAATTTAAAAATGATTCTTTATTTTTAAATCAGAAATTGACCACCTTAACCCAGGAATTGGCAAAAGAAAAATTACTAACCCAGAAATACGCGGCGGAAAAATCAACCCTTAAACAAACCATCCATGAATTAGAAAAAGAACTTGCTACTGTTAATAATTTTATTCAAACAACTTTAACTAGAAAAGAAGAATCTCAATCACTTCCACTCCCCACGGAAAAACTTTCTCAAAGAATTTATTTTCTAAAAAATGAAATTTCTCTTCAGGAAAAAGAAATGAAAAAATTTCTGAAAAAAAACCACGCTTTACAAACTGAAAACAACCAGTTGGAAAAAGAAATGACTCTAACTAAAGAGCTTCTTCAAAAAACAAAAACTCATCAAGAGGTTTTAATAATAAAAATTATTAGCCTCTTTACTGTTGTTTTGGGGGCCCTGGTTATTCTTCTTGCTTCCCTTGTTTTAAAAAAATAATCGACATCATTTTTAAAAAAGCTTGACAATTCAAGCCTTTTTATTTTTTTAAAATAAAATTTTATTTTTCTATCACTATCATAATCTTTTCTCCTTTTAAAACCTCTCTTGCTTTTTCGTCTTTTTCTAAATCCGAGCTTTCTCCTAAAGAAAATGGCCAATCATGAATAGCGGCAAAAACAAGGGCTTGTTCATAAATATAATTTTCTCCTCTTTTCGTCCCAGGGTCATGAGTAATAAACTTTCCTTCTTGATAGCCAGTTAAAACCAAAGCATGATAAGCCGGGCCCGGAGTAGTATAATAAGGGTTATTTAATAATCTTCCGGCCGTAGGAACTATTACTAAATTTCCTTTACTTAATTCTCTTTTTAAATCATTAATTTCCCTAACTTGAGTATAATATATTTTAGGCAAACCAAAATATTCTCGGCCTAATTTTCTAATATATTCCGTGCTTAAATCATAGTGTCCTCCCCAATTTTGTTCTTGCCACGCCACGGCGTTTAAAATCTCTTGGTTGCCTGTTTCTTTATCTAATTTTTTCTCGCTTTGCCAATATTTAGCCATAATTAAAGCGGCTTCTTCACAAGCTTCATTATATAACTCATCCCAAACTGCTAAAGGAGCCTGAACCAAAAAAGGAACTTGGTTTATTTTTGCTTTTAAGGGCAATACTTCTGTTTCTGAGACTGTTTCTATCTCTGTCTCTATTTCTGATTTTGAACCCTCTGCTGTTTCTTTTAAAAAGTCTATTTCTTCTAAATCCATAGCTGGCTTTACAGGCTCACCTTCCTCGTTAAAAGAGCCTCTCTCTTGAGAATCTGAAATTTCTTTTGGGCTAAATAGCCAAAAATCAAACACAAAAATAACCGCCAAGGCAATAAACCCAATGATTATTTTTTGCCCGATATTTTTTCTTCTTTTTTTTAACATTATAATTTTTTAATTTTTAAAAACCCAAAATTTTTGAATAACAAAACGAAAAAACAGCACAATTATGGCAGCAAAAGCTTTGGCTAAAATATCATAAACACGAACACTTTCCACAAAGACAAAAAGCAAATATTGATAAAAAACCATTCCCCCAACACCCCCAATGACCCAAAACTTCAAATATTGGGAAAGAAGCTTTTTTCCTTTATCTTTAAAAACCCAATATTTGTTAAAATAAAAACTGACTATAGCCGCTAAAGACAGAACAATAAAATTAGCCCATAAATAATGAGTTTGCCAAAAACTAAAAACTCGGGTTAAAAAAATATATAGAATAAAATCTAAAATTGTTACTAATCCTCCAGCAATAACAAACTTAGATAATTGCCTTAAGTAAAGACGCTTGCCAATAATCGGCAATTTAAATAAAAATCTATCAATAAAAGAAAAAAAATTTTTTATCATTAAA
>DKES01000029.1:23238-28477 GCA_002452615.1 Patescibacteria group bacterium UBA6816 | reverse complement strand
AAGAAATTAAAAAATTTAAAGAAGTGTTTTTACCTTTTTTGATTTTTTTGGGTTTAATCTCTTGTTTAATTATTCTTCAACCAGATTTCGGCACTTTAATGGTTTTTATTCTTACGGGCATGATTATTTATTTTTTAGCCGGTGCGGCTTGGCATCATTTAATTATTTTAATGAGTCTGTCCATCCCTGGTTTTTATTTTTTAATTAAAATTGCTCCTTATCGCTTAAATCGTCTTTTAACTTTTTTTAATCCTTTGGCTGCTGACCCGAGTGGGACTGGATATCATCTAAACCAAGCTATTTTAGCGATTAGTTCAGGAGGTCTTTGGGGTCGAGGTTTGGGTTATTCTACTCAAAAAGTTTCTTCTCTTCCTCAGGTATTAAGTGATTCTATTTTTGCGGTCATGGCAGAAGAATTTGGTTTCATTCAAATGTTGGCCATTGTGGGGCTTTATCTTTTTCTCTTTTATCGCATTTTTCTTTTAGCTCAAAAAACAGATTTTTTGTTTGGGCGATTATTAGCTGGAGGAATTGGTTTTCTTTTTATTTTTCAGGCCATCGTTAATATGGGAGCGATGTTGGGACTTCTTCCTTTAACAGGAATTCCTTTGCCCTTAATTGGTTATGGTTCAACTAATTTTGTTGTTTTTTGTTTAGCTTTTGGCATTTTAGTTAATATTTCTCGTCAAACTAATTTTTATCAAAAAACTTTACGCTAATTTTCTCCTTCTCAAATACACAGGTTCAACCTGTGCGTATTCTGATTACCTATGTACTCATCTTGTACAGGGTATTGACAAAAGGGCAAAAATCTGCTATTATCTTAACATAACCTGATAAATATAGCAGATTTTTTATCTCTCTAGTTTCCTGTCTGTCAGTGGCAAAACCGACCATCCCTCCTAGTCGGGAAGTAGCCCTAATTAAGGCTGATCTTGCTTGTCAAGCGTAAGTCTTAAACTGGTAGGCAGGAAAGTGGAGAGATAAATTAAATAAGGAGGGCGTCATGAAGACAAGATATATATTTCTGATTTTTCTGGTTTTTATTTTCTCTTGTGAGTGGGATGTTTTAGAGCCTACTGATGGAGAACTCACTTTTGAGGTGATTGGAGTCCAAATTACTTTTCAGTATGATGATGAAGAAATTATTGTTTTCAATAAGAACTGGGAATCGGCTCGAGTGGAAATAAGCCGGCGAGATTCCCATGGTAATTATGTGGAAATTTTTTCTCGGTATGTTTCAGGAAGAAGAGAAGTTGTTGAAAAGGCTTTTTTCCAATCCGGAGACCAGATCAAGGTCCGGATAAAAATCCGAGACGAAAACAATAAAGAAATCATTCGGGAAAGTTTTTTTGAACTGGGATAACAAGAAAATAACCAAAAGCCCTGCAAAACAGGGCTTTTTCTTTTTTAAAATTTAATTTTAATTATATTGACTCATGGCCTTATCTGGGCCATTTTTTAAAATATCAATAATCGCTTGTTGGCTTAAAGAAATTATTGAAGCTAATTGTTTTTTTTCAGCGCGGGAAAATTTTTTTAAAACAAATTTTTCCAAAGGAATTTTAATTTCTCTTTCTGGTTTAAGACCAATTCTTAAACGGATAAAATTTTTTGTTTTTAAATGATTGATAATTGATTGGATTCCTCGGTGTCCTCCGGCTGAACGATTTTGAGATATTCTTATTTTTCCTAAATTAATATCAGAGTCATCATGGATAACGATAATATTTTCTGGACTTAAATTAAATTTTTTTTGCCAAACAGCAACGCTTTGCCCAGAATTATTCATAAAAGTTAAGGGTTTAACCAGGAGAGTTTCTTGTTCGGCAATTTGTTTTTTTAAAAAAAGACAATTGGCCTTTTTGTTTTTTTGCCATTGAGCGGATGTCTTTTTTTGTTTTTCTAATAAAAAAGAATCAACAATCTGCCAACCAATATTATGGCGGGTGTTAGCATATTTTTCCCCTGGATTACCTAATCCGATAATTAATTTCATCTCGTTAGAAAAAGGAAGCGCTTTAAACGGTTTTTTAAATATTTTTTACCCCTGCCTGTCTTTAAATATTTTTCTCTAGCAAAAGCATCATTTTTGTTTAAACACGCCTCATAATATATTAATTTAAATGGTCCTCGACCTTTGGTAGAAATTATTGTATTTTGGTTATGTTTTTTAAAGCGCTTCCGTAAATCAGCGCTACATCCCGTATACCATTTGCTATCCTTTTTACTTTGAATTATATAAGTATACCACATTTTGTCTTTTCTAACGGGATTCATTTTTACAAACAGGCACAGGACAAATCGCTAAGAAAAGTGTCGCGCAGGGCGAACGGGCACGGTGTTCTTGCAAAGCAAGAACGAGGAAGCCCGAGCGTCAAGCGGTAATTTCCTCGCCGGGGAAATTAATCGAGTCTTTTGGTGCGGTTTGGCCGAGCCGATTAATATAATTAAATTTTACAAATATCTATCTCAATTAAAGTTCCTTCCCAATTCCATTTTTTTCTCATTTCCTTTTTTATAATATTTATTTGAGCCGGATTAATTTGTTTTCTTCTAATAATTGACCCTGGGGCTTGGAGAACAAAATAAGGTGGAGCAACATCTCTTTGTTCTAAGGTAATTCTTTCCCAGATTTTTTCCGGCCATTTTTTTTCCACCACCACCCTTTTTAAAAAACTGGCCAAGTCATCTTTTTCTATTTGGCGCTTTCTATTTCTTTGTCCAGTTTCGATTAGAGTAAATATCTGATTAATATTTTTTTTCTCTTTAGCGGAAATAAGAATTCGGGGTGCCCAGGGAACAAAAAATACTTGGTCTGGAGAATCAGTTAAATCGCATTTATTAAAAACTAAGATTAAACCCTTTTTATGTTTTTCTACTAGACCGATTAAAGCTTTGTCTTGATGATTTATTTTTTCTGTGGCGTCTAAAACCAAAAGAACAATATCAGATTTTTTAATCATTTCCAAAGATTTTTTTACCCCAATTTCTTCCAAACCTCGTTTTATCTTGGCTTTTTTTCTAATCCCCGCGGTATCAACTAGCAATAGAGGGGATTTGCCAGATTTATTTTTTAAGAGAATATCTTGAGGCCCGCGGGTGGTATGAGGCTGATTAGAAACAATCATTCTTTCTTCTCCACTAAGAGCATTTAAAAGAGTTGATTTGCCAACATTGGGTCGACCAATCAGAGAAACCTTAATTGGAGTAATAATTTTTTCTTCTAAAGGAGAAGAGTCTGGAGAAGAATTTTTTTTAAAAAAATTAACGGTTTGGTCTAAAAGATCTCCGAGTCCAGTTCCATTGGCCGCAGAAACCGCAAAAATATTTTTAAAACCCAGTTTTAACCATTCCGGATTTTCTAGCCAAGCTCGCTTAGCAGGATTATCAGCCTTATTTAAAATGAGCCAACTAGGAGTTTTATCTTTTTTTACTAAACGACCAATTTCCCTTTCAAAGTCAGAAATGGGCCGACCTTGAGTTGATTCTTGAGAAGGCCTAATCTCAATCACAAAGAAAATAAGGTCAGCTTGCTTAATAGCTTTAATAATTTGTTCTTTGGTTTCTTTTTTTAATTTTGTAGAAGATTCTTTTTCAATGACCCCACCAGTATCAATAAATATAAATTTTTCTCCGCGCCAAAGACAAAAACCATAATTAAGGTCGCGCGTGGTTCCGGGAACATTTGAAACAATGGATTTTTCTTCTTCAATTAAACGATTAAAAAGAGTTGATTTTCCCACATTCATTTGTCCGATTAAGGCAATTTTTTTCATTTTAATTTTCCCCCAAAATAATTAAAAAATCAGCTGACTGAAGACTAAATAAATCTCTAATTTCTTGGTCTAATTCTGATTTAGGATAAATTAAGGATTGATTTAAAGCTTGTTGTATTTTTTGAATTTGATTTAAAGAAGAGCTCGGATTAAGTTGAAAAATAGTGGTGGTGGAATAATCTTTTTGGGGCGCGTTGCCGGTTTCTAAAGTAGTAATTCCTATTTTTTCTAATTCTTGGCTAGTTTGACTAGCTAAGCCAGGAACATGAGTTCCATTTAAAATAATGATTTTTATTTTTTGTTCTGAAGCAATCGCAGTTTGGCTCCAAAGTTTTTCTCCGGGAAGATCAAGCATTTCTTTGGCCATTTGAGCCAGTTCTTTAAAATCACCGCTTTTAGGTGTCAGCACAAAAGCTCCTTGTAAAGTAATTTCTGATTTTAAAAGTCCGTTTGGCCCATCTTCAATTACTTGAGTTTTAATATTTTCTAATTGGATTTGAGAAATAATTTTAGCTAAACGGATTGATTGGCTTAAATCAAGATTACTACTTAAGTTTCCTTCCAAGGCCTGGTAAAAAGAATATATTTTTTGCGGTTGAGTGAGAATATTTTCTTGTTCAATTTTTTCTTTAATGGCAAAAAGAACTTTTTGTTGCCTTCGGGCCCGAGCAAAATCAGAATTTTCTCCATTAGAGCCGTGGCGGGAACGAACAAATCGTAAAGCTGTTTCTCCGTCCATGGTTTGCCAGCCCTTATTAAAACTAATGGTACGATAAGTAAAGTTAGGACCAGGGAACTCGTGGTCAACAAAGCTTGTTTCTACTTCTATTTCAATTCCGCCTAATTCATCAATAACATCTTTGAAAATTTGAAAATCTGCTCGCACCCAATAATGAATTGGTAAGTCTAAAATATTCCCCACCACTTTACTGGCTAATTCTCCACCATCTTTTTTTCTGGCTACCCCCAAAGCATTAGCAAAGTTTATTTTTTGCCAGCCATAATCAGGAATTGGAACATAAAGGTCGCGGGGAATAGATAAAAGGGCTAATTCTTGAGTAGAGGGTCTTAAGCTGGCCAAGATAATAGTATCAGTTAAATACGGACCTTCGTGTTGAGCTCCACCCATCCCTAAGATTAAAAAATTAGTGCGGTCAAGGATTTCTCCTTTTAAAATTTTATCTTTTCCCACTACCAATCTGGCCATTCCTTCCCAAAAAGATAATCGTCCTAAATTAGTAATTAAACTATTTTGGGAAAAAATAATATTAGTGGAAAAAAAGATAGCCAGGGCAATAAAAAAAATTAAGAAACGAAAAGGCCAGCGTTTTGATTTGCTTTTTTTAATTTCCTTTATTTTTTCCTGGTCTACTTCTGCTTGAGGAGACAGGTTTTGGTCAATTAAATTAATTCGTTGGTCGTGCATAAAAGAATTATAACAAAAATTATGGTTTAATCAA
>DKES01000029.1:549-23087 GCA_002452615.1 Patescibacteria group bacterium UBA6816 | reverse complement strand
CCTGCAGTGTAGTAAGCTTTGCTTTACTACATTGTGGATAACTTTTTTGTTTTTTTAAAATTATTTGTTATACTTAAACTAAGTTTTCAAAAATATAAATAATTTTGATAATTTAATTTTTATGAAAAGCAAAAAAGGTTTTACATTAATTGAGCTTTTAGTGGTAGTGGCCATTATGGGCTTGTTATCTACTTTAGCAATTACATCTCTTAATACAGCTCGAGCCCGAGCCAGAGACGCTCGTCGCGTAGCTGATATTAGACAAATTCAAGCGGCCTTAGAACTTTATTTTATGGACAAATCCGCTTACCCTACTTTAGTTGATGGTAATTATGCAAGTTTTGAGGGAAAGT
This sequence comes from Patescibacteria group bacterium UBA6816, assembly GCA_002452615.1. Taxonomy (GTDB): domain Bacteria; phylum Patescibacteriota; class Patescibacteriia; order UBA2591; family UBA6264; genus UBA6264. Next base: position 22,734 of record DKES01000029.1, on the reverse strand, counting down.
GTTTGGACGATACTGGTTTTTCAGAGAATTGTTCTGGAACTGTTTATATGGGACAAATTCCTGCTAATCCTAACCCAAGATCAGATGGGACTTGTGAAAATGTTGGTTATACTTATACCTCTACTCAATTACAGCATGAAAATTATTTAAGCTATACCATTGAGTATTGTTTAGGAACAGCCACCGGAGGAATTGAGGCCGGTAACCAGATTGCTACTCCAGCTGGTTTAGATTAGATGATCAATAGAAATAGAAATTTAAATAAAGCAAAGAGCCCTGTTAAAACAGGGCTCTTTTATTTCAGGGTCTCGGGGTCTGACCCCTTGGGGTCTGACCCCAATTAAAAGATTTAAAAAATTCTTTATTTTTCTTTTATTTTTTGCTATTATTTAACTAATGAACAAAAAAAATTTAGGAAAAATAAATGTTTTAATGGAAGGGGTTTGGCTCTTAATTTTTTTTCTCGTCCCTTTGTTTTTTACTAATTTATTAAATAGTGTTTGGCAGATTAGTAAATTAAGCTTATCATTATTTTTTATTGAGGTTTTACTTTTTTTGTGGATTTTTAAAACTCTTTTTTTAAAGGAGAAAATTTTTAAAAAAGACCAGATTAAATTTATTTGTCCTGGATTTATTTTTATTTTTATTCTTGGTTTAGCGGTGCTTTTTTCTGATTTTCAACAATATGGTTTTTGGGGATATTATTTTCGTCAAATGGGATATTTAGCTTATCTCCATTTTTTTCTTTTCTTTTTAGTTTTATTTTTTAATTTAAAAACAAAAAAGCAAGTTCAAAGAATTTTTTATGCTATTTTAGCCAGTTTATTTTTAGTGGTTTTTTATGGAATTTTACAAATCTTAGGAGTAGACCCCATTAATTGGAGTGAACCAGCCTTTTTGACTCAGCGCATTTTTTCTACTTTGGGCCAGCCTAATTTTCTAGGCTCTTGGTTATTATTAACTGGCCCAATTTTTATTTGGTTGAGTTGGTATTATTTTTCGCCAAAAAAAACAAATCAGTCTTTTCCCTCAACCACCCCTCTTTTAATAGTTCCTTTAATTGTTTGTTTTTTCTTCTTTACTTTATTAGCTCTGATTTTAACTCAAAGTCGGGGAGCCTGGATTGGTTTTCTTTTTTCTGGTTTGTTTCTTTTAATTATTTTAATTGGTCCGACGAGAAAAAAATTACTTTTCAAAATTTTATTTTTATTTTTAATTTTAAGCGGGACAATCTTTTTTCTTTTTAATTCCAGTTCTTTTTTAAACAAGGAAGACCAATCAATTTTCTTAACTAGAATCAAAAGTTTAACCCAGTTAAAAGAAACCGGTGGTTTAAGAATTATTTTATGGCAGCAGAGCTTAGACTTAATTCGAGAAAAACCCTTTTTGGGCTATGGTTTAGAGAGTCAACATTTTGTTTTTGCCCCTGTTTATCAACCAGAACAAGCCACTTTAGAATCAATTAATTTAATGCCGGACCGGGCCCATAATGATTTTTTAGACACGCTTTTAGTTTCCGGGATTTTAGGCGGATTAGCTTATTTGTTTTTAATTATTAGTTCTTTTTATTTGGGGTTAAAATATGTTTTAAAGTCTAAATTTTCAGAAGAAAAATTAATGGGGTTAGTTTTGTTAACGGGATTACTGGGTTATTTAATTTCTTTACAGTTTTCTTTTGCCGTTATTACCACCACTCTTTATTTTTGGGCTTATTTAGCCATAATTTTAAAAATTATTTATGGACTTGAAGATAAATAAAATTTTTTACAGTTTAGTTTTAATGGTTGCTTTTGTTTTTTTAGCTTGGTTTTTTGTGGGCCGGATTTTTTTAGCTGATTATTATTATCAAGAAACCAGAAAAACTCAAGACTGGCCTCAAATTTTAAGATATTATGAAAAAGTTTTTTCTTTGAATCCCCAAGAGCCTTTTTATCATCAGAAATTAGCCAATGATTTAAAATGGGGCTTACAATTTTACCCGCAACCAGAAGTTAAAATACAAATTGTTGATTTAGCAATTACGCAGATGGAAAACATTAAAGCCCAAGAGCGTTCTTTTACTACCCGACTTGATTTGGCTCAATTATATTTATTAAAAGCTAGTCTTACTAAAACTGAACAAGATTTTTTAAAAGCCGAACAAGCTTTTCAAAAAGTAATTCAAATGTCCCCTCAAGTGGCCCGAACTTATATTTATTGGTGTCAGTTAAAAATAGAACAAGGAAAATGGGACCAAGCAGAAGAGCAGTGTCAAAAGGCTTTAAGTCTTTATCCTTCTTTAAGTGATGCGCGTTTAATTTCAATTCATCGACAAAAAATTGAGTCAGAAATGTCTGAGCTTTATGAAAAATTAGGAGAAATTTATTTAGCTCAGGAAAAATATTCTCAGGCTGAACAAGCTTTTCGGCAGGTTTTAAAATTTTCTTTTTCTCCACGGCCAAATATTTGGAAAAAAATAGGGGATGTTTATTATTCTCAAGGAGATTTAGACACCGCCATTGTCAAGAATTTACACGGCCACATTTTAAGTCCTCAAGATTCTTTTTGGTGTTTAACTTTAGCCCTTCTTTATCAAGAAAAAGGAGAATCAGAACAAGCTCTTTTCTGGGTAGAAAAAGGTTTAACCCTGGACCCGGATAATAAAAAACTCCTTTTTCTTTTAGAATCCCTTCTGGGGTCAGACCCCAAAAAGAGGAGCTCTATACTTCCGTCCTAGAGCGACTTTTAGAGCCTTTTTTTGAAATATTGAAAAAATATAATTTTTGTTAATATATAAAATATATGCCCAGAAAATTAAGACAAGAAATTAATTCCCCTGGAGCATTATATCATGTTGTTTGCCGCGGAGTAAATGAGAAAAATATTTTTAGGTATCCTCGGGATTACAGAAAGTTATTAAAGATTATAAAGAGAGCCAAAGAAAAATACCGTTTTCGTTTATATTCCTATAGTTTAATGCCCAATCATTTCCATTTACAAATTAGGGTGGAAAATATTTTTATTTCTAAGATTATGCATTATATTAACACATGTTACGCGAGTTATTTTAATTGGAAATACAATCGGAGCGGGCATCTTTTTCAAGATAGATATTACGCTTCTTTAATAGATACGGAATTTTATTTTTGGGCGGTTAGCGCTTATATTGATCTTAATCCAGTTCGGGCAAAAATAGTAAAAAATCCAGAAGATTATCAATGGGGAAGTTTTAAATTTTATTACCAAAGAGATTATAATAATGGTTTAGTTGATTGTGTTGAGTTTTTAAAACTTGGTGGAGAGGGTTCTGCCGAAGATCTTTGTCAAGATTATTTAGAGTTTGTGAAATCTGAATCTAAAAATCCAAAAAGACCCAAATTTGTTAAGAGTGAAAAGCTTACATAAAAATGATATAAATTCAATATTTAAAAAATTCCCTCGCAAAGCCGCTCTGAAAACGGCTTTGCGGGGAGGGGATAGTTGGGGTCTGACCCCAGAATAAAGAAATAAATTATGCCGGAAATTTTAAAATTAAAACAATGTCCAGTTTGTCAAGAATATTTAGAAATGAATCAAGAATTTAAATTCATCCAAAATTATAAATCGAAAGAAGGTAATTTTGATTTATTTCAATGTCCAAATTGTCAAGTTCAATTTTGGATGCCTTTTAAAAACCCTGGACCAAGTTGGTATGAAAATTGCCAAATTTATGATGATTGGGCTTTAGTTAAACCTCGAATCAAAAGTGATTATCATAAAAAACTTTGCAGATTTTAAAAAAAGATTTAAAGGGTTATAATTTTTTAGATATGGGATGTGGAATAGGCGTCTTTCTTTTTACTTTAGAAAAAAGAGGAGCTAAAGTTTTCGGGGTTGATTTTACGCCAATTTTTACCGAGTTTGCTAAAAAATATTTTAATTTAAAAAATATTTTTGTTTTGGCTTTTTCAGAATTTTTTGAGAAAAAAGATTTACCAAAATTTGACTATATAACTTTTTTTGAAGTAATTGAACATATAGACAATCCACAAAATTTTATTCAAGGAGTTAAAAAATTATTAAACCCAAAAGGAACTATTATTTTAAGTGTTCCTTGTCGAGAAAGGGCATTTGTAAACTGGGAGAAGGGAGATTTTCCCCGTCATCATTTATCTCGTTGGAACGAAGAATCGTTAAAATATTTTTTAGAAAAAAATAATTTTATTGTTAAAAAAATTATTTATGTTAATCCTTTAAATTTTATTTATCAAATTTTGATGTCTAAAACTAGTTTAGGGTTTTTTAAAAAAGCAAAAAAACAAAGCATTGACCCTTTACAAAAAAAAGAGAAAAAAAATAAAATTATGATAGGGATTTTTTACTTTTTAATTATTTTTAAAAAAATAGTTTGTTATAGTTTAGCTGTAATATTATTTTTATTTAGTAAGTTATTAAGAAAGAAAAATGGAGGTCTTCTTTGTTGGGCAACACTTGATAATAAATAACAAACTAATAGTAATTCAAAAAAGATAATATATTTTTTTATGAATCCAAAAATTTCTGTAATTATTTCTACTTATAACCGAGCAAATTTGTTGCCCCGGACAATTAAAAGCGTTTTAAATCAAACCTTTCAGAATTTTGAATTGATAATTATTGATGATGCTTCTACGGATTCGACTGAAGAAGTGGTAAAAAGTTTTAATGATTCAAGGGTAATTTATATTAAAAATAAAAAAAATTGGGGAGGACCAGCTAGACCGAAAAATATCGGCATTGAAAAAGCTCAAGGAGAATTTGTGGCCTTTTTAGACGATGATGATGAATGGTTGCCTCAAAAATTAGAAAAACAATTAAAAATTTTTGAAGAATCAAAAAAAAATTTAGGATTAGTAGCCTGTTATGCCTTAGATGTTTGTGTTGATAAAAATGTTGTGAATAAATATAAAATTACTATTCCTAAAAATTGTTCCAATGTTTTTCCTTTAATTTTAGAAAAATGTTTTATTCATTCAACTAGTTCTGTTTTAATAAAAAAGCAAGTTTTAACTAAGTTAGGATATTTTGATGAGAATCTTAAAGTAACGGATGATTGGGAGTTGTGGATAAGAATATTAAAAGAATATGAATTTGATTTTGTTGCTGAGCCATTATTTAAATATTATTTTCACGGAAAGAATGTTTCTGAAACAATTAATGTCCTTCAAAGGATTAAAGAAATAGAATATATTTTAGAAAAATATAAAATTTTTTATGAACAATATCCTCGAGCTAAAGCTGGTGCTTTAAGACACATGGGCACAGATTATCTACTCGCGGGGGACATTGTTAAGGCTAGGTGTTTTTTTTATAAATCAATAAGACAAGCCCCATTTTTTCTTAGAAATTATATAAATTTATTAGTTTCTTTTTTGGGAATTAAAATATATATAAAAATATTTAGAAAAAAAAGAGGATTTTGATTTTATGAATATTTTGTATTTTTCACAAATTTATTTATCTCAAGGAGGAGGAGAAAAAAATTTATTGCAATTGGGAGAATATTTTAAAAAAGAAAACAATATTTTTTTAGCCGCTCCAATAAGAGATGATTTTAAGGTTAAAGCCAGCCAGGTTTTTTCAGAAATTTTTATTTTACCCGGTTTAAAACGAACAAGTTTAAGAAATATTTTAGTTTATCAAAAGATAAAAAAAATTATTCAAGAAAAAGAGATTAATATTGTTCACACTATTAATCCCCGCGCGCGTTTTCTGGCCATAATTTTAAAAAAGCGTTTAAATTTCAAATTAGTTCACACGGTTCATTCTTCTCCTTTCCTTTATCAAAAAAATTGGCTTAAAAATCTTATTTTTAAAAAAATAGAAAAATTTTTAAATCAAAGGACTGACCAAATAATTTTTGTTTCCCAAAATACCCAAAATATATTTTTAAAAGAAAAATTATTACCCCGAGATAATCATCAAGTTATTTATAACGGGCTTGATTTAGAATATTGTCAAAAATTTTTGATTGAGAAAAAAGAAATTAGAACCCGGGTTTTAAAAAAATTTAATTTAAAGGAAAATAATCGCTTAATTAGTTTTGTCGGCCGATTTAGTTTTGAAAAAAATTTATTAACCCTGGTTAAAATAGCCCCAAAACTTGTTCAAGAATTTCCCTATTTAAAATTTATTTTAGTGGGAGAGGGAGAAGAACAAGAAAAATTGACAAGAGAAATAAACAAGAATAATTTGTCAAACCATTTTATTTTCCCTGGATTTTTAGAGAAAGAATTGGTTTATGAGATTATTAGCGCCAGTGATTTATTTGTTTTACCCTCTTTTTACGAAACTTTTTCTTATACTGTTTTAGAGGCTCTGGCTTTAGCCACCCCAGTCGTAGCCACGCGAGTGGGCGGGGTCCAGGAATTAATAGATTCAGGAGTTAATGGATTTTTGGTGCCAAGAAATGATATTTCAGAGTTAAGAAAAAAAATAAAAGAAGTTTTAGAAAAAAAAGAAATAAGAGAAAGGTTTTCTCAGGGGGGATTATTAAAAGCGCAACAATTTTCAGAAAAAGAAATGATTAAAAGAACAAATCGGGTTTATTTATTTTTATATGAGCAGTAGTTTTACTTGGTTAGATAAATTAATTAGATTTTTACGGGTCAGAAAAGTTAAAAAATATATTTCTGAGGGTGTTGTTTTATTAGACATTGGCTGTGGCCAAGAAGCTTATTTTTTAAATTTACTTAAAGATAAGATTAAAAAAGGATTAGGATTTGATAAAAAGATAAAAGACCAGTCCGACCAAAAAATTAAATTAATTAATTTGGAGATAAAAAAGAAAATTCCTTTACCAGATAAAAGCGTTGATTATATTACGATGCTGGCCGTTTTAGAACATTTAGATTATCCCAAAGAGGTTTTAAAAGAATGCCATCGTGTTTTAAAAGATAAAGGTTTTTTAATTATTACCGTACCCGCTCCTTTAGCTGGTCCGGTTTTAAATTTTTAGCTTATAAAATAAAAGCTATTGAAAAAGAAGAAATAAGCGACCATAAAAGATATTTTTCCTTACCTACCTTAAAACAGCTTTTAAAGGAAACTAATTGGCACGTTGTTAAGGCGCAGAAATTTGAATTTGTTTTTAATATTTTTGTTTTAGCTCAGAAAAATGATTGATTTTTTAAAAGAATATTTTGCAGTTTCTCTGGAACATTATTATTATATTAATCTTATTCCCCTTAAAGATATTTTTGGTTTACCAGACCATTTTTATTTTTATTTAATTCTTTTTCTGGGTTTTATTTTTTTCTTGTTATTGCGTTTTTTTCTTTGAAAAATTATCAAAAAGATTTAAATAAAAAATATTTTCTTGGTTTTGTGTTGACAATTTGGTTGTTATTTTCTTTACCCTGGTTTTTAATTCAAGCTCATTGGTTAATTAGGGATTATCAAAATTTTTACAATCAAAGTGTGGAAAAAAAACAGGAAAATATGATTTCTCGGGTTATTGAAACTAAGTATTTGCCCGAGAATTGGTATAATTTTTATGAATTTTTAGAATTCGGAAAGTCCCAGGTTCCTGTTAAATCTCGTATTTATTTGGTTCCGGCGCAAACTACTTTTTGGGTTTGGGCAAAGTATTATCTTTATCCAGAATTAGAATTAGTTTATATTCTAGAGCAAGCAGACTTTATTTTTTCTTTTAACGTTAATTTACCTGAGTCAGTAGCTGGATTTGAAAATTTTAAAGAATTTGAAAATAAAAAAGTTATTTTAAAAGCAGTTTATGATTAATTTGCTTGTTTTAATTTTATCTCTTTTAAGCTCCTTTGTTTTTGGTGCCGGAATTTTATTTTTATTAAGTCATAAAAAAGATATTAAAATTAGTCGGGTTAAGTTTTGTATTTTTTCTTTTGCTTTAGGAACTGGCTTAACCAGTTTTTTAATGTTTTGGTTTGGTTTAATTGGTTTGTCTTGGTTGGTTTTTGCCATGGCTTTGGTGATTTTGGATGGTATTTTTATTGTTTTAATGTTAATGCAGAAATGGGGATTTTTAGAAAGACCTGCCAGAAAAAAACTAAATTGGTCTTGGTTAGAAATCTTATTAGTTTTAATAATTATTTTTGAGATTGGTTTTGTCTTTATTTCAGCTGGTTTACGGCCAGTAATTAATTTCGATGCCCTTAATAACTGGGCTTTTAGGGGAAAAGTTTTTTTTCTTGAGCCAGAATTAGCTTTTGATTCCCAAGGCAATTTCTTTTTAGGTTCCCAAGTCCAGCAAAATTATCCGCTTCACATTCCCTTATATTTGACCTGGGTTTATTTTTGGTTAGGGGAAGTTAATGATGCTTTAGTGGGGTTGGTTTTTGCTTTTTATTTTCTAGCCTTAATTGGTTTTGTTTTCTTTTCCATTAAAAAAAGAACTGGTTGGCGAATTAGTTTGATTTTTACTATGTTTTTAGCCACTTTTCCACTTTTAAATTATCATGGATTTGTGGCCTACGCTGATTTATGTTTAAGTTTTTATTTTACCTTAGCGGCTATTTCTCTTTTCAATTATTTAACGCAAAAAAGAAAAATAGATTTAATTGGCGCAGGTTTATTCACTGGTTTAATGCCTTGGGTTAAAAACGAAGGTTTGATGCTGGCCGTGGTTCTGGTGACGGTGTTTTTAATTTATTTATTAAATCTTTTTAGGAAAAAATATAACAAGGAGATTAGGTTTCAAGAAATAAAAAGATTTTTTAGTTTTATTTATGGTTCGTTAATATTTTTTCTTCCTTGGCTGATTTTTAAAATATGGTTTGGTTTTGGCTTTGACAGTGTCCAGCCGGGTTCAGGTATTACTTTTATTGGTTGGCATCCTGAGATTTTTATGCCTTTATGGCAACAGATTTTTTTATCGAATTCTTTTCATATTTGGCCTGGTGTTTTTGTTTTAATTTTAATCCTTTTTTACAAAAAAGTTTTTACCCCTCCTTATTTTTATTTGTTTTTAATGATTTTGGGCGGATTTTTAGCCTATCTAACTCTTTATATTTTTACCGCCTCTTTTGAATTTGTTTCCCAGGGCACAGTAGTGGGTCGCAATTTAATAACCCTTGTCCCGATATCAATCTTTTTAGCGGCTTTACTCTTTAAGCATAAGAATTAGAACAAAACTGAGATTTAAAAAAATTAGAAGACAATTTGGAGACCCAATCTCCAAATTTTCTTTAAGCCTTTTAGGGCTTTGAAAAATTTTGAAAGTATAGTATAATTAACCCTATATGGCTGTATTAATAATCACTTTTTTTGTTATTGGATTATCTTTCGGCAGTTTTTTAAATTGTTTGGTTTATCGTCTGGCGAACAAAAAAACAATTCTTGGTCGTTCTTATTGCCCTCATTGCAAACACCAACTCAGCTGGCAAGAAAATATCCCTGTTTTCTCCTTTATTTTTCTTAAAGGCCGCTGTCGTCATTGTCATAAAAAAATCTCCTGGCAATATCCTATAGGAGAGTTAATTATGGGAATTTTATTTATTTTACCGCTTAGAGAGTTTTTATCTCCAGGCGTTTTTTTATTTTCCCCGTTTTTTATTTTAAATGTTTTAACAGAATGGACTTTGTATTTTGGTTTAATTTTTATCTTTATTTTTGACCTTAAATACATGTTAGTATCAGATAAAGTTGTTATTCCAGTGATTGTTTTAATTTTTGTTTTAAAACTAATAACTTTTTCCCTTAATCATCAGGAATTTTTACCTCAGTTTTTTCATTTAAGTTTGGCAATTTTATTGGGCGTCTTATTTTTTGCTTTACAATATTTAATTACCCGAGGGAAAGGAATTGGTCTGGGAGACTTAAGAATCGGGGCTTTAGCTGGAGTGATTTTTGGCCAGTGGCAAATGCTTTGTTTGGCTATTATTCTTTCTTATTTAATTGGTTCTTTAGTTTGTCTGGGTTTAATTGCCGTTAAACAAAAAAAGTTTAAGAGTTATGTTCCGCTGGGTCCTTTTTTGGTAGTGGGAATTTTTATTACTTATTTTTTTGGAGAAATGATAATTAATTGGTATTTCTAGATAATCATGAAAACATGAAAACATGAGAACATAAAAACATAAAACATTATGCCTACAAATGATTTTAGAGAAAAACTTAAAGAAAAAATGGATAAATATGTTCATTTTATATATCAACTAACTCGTAATTTTCCTGAAGAAGAAAAATACGGGGTAATTTCTCAAATTAGAAGAGCCAGTTTGTCCATTATCTTAAATTTTATTGAAGGTTATGCTCGGATGCAAAAAAATACTCAACGCAATTTTTTAGAAATATCTTATGGTTCTCTTAAAGAATCAAAATATTTACTTTATTTTAGTTTAGTAGAAAAATATATTTCCAAACAAGAATATAATAAAGGTCTTAAAATGGTGGATGAGATTGGAGCCATGCTTTGGCCAATAATTAAAGGACTTAAAAATGAAAAATAAATGTTCCAATGTTCCAGTGTTCCAATGTTCAAATGACAAAGGGTTTACCCTAATTGAACTAATAGTGGTTATTTCTATTACCGTAATGATTACCGGGATGGTTTTGGCCGGGATGCAAACCGGGAAGCGGTCTAAAGACGTGAGTACTTCTGCGGAAAAATTAGCCGCCATAATTCGTCAAGCCCAAATGATGGCTTTAACCGGTAAAACTATTGGAGGGGTTCGGCCAGACGGAGGTTATGGGGTTTATCTTAATGAATCCACAGAGCCAAATTCCTATTATCTTTTTGCTAATGATTCTGAAGTTGATAGTTATGAATATGATGCCGGAGACACGATTATTCAAAGTTTTTCCTTATTAGAAAAAGTTAGTTTTGATTCTGTGCCCCATTCTTCAATAATTTTTACTCCCCCTCAAGGAACTATTTGGGTGAGTACGGGATTAGGGGGGAGTGAATTAACCGGGGCAAATTCATCTTTAATTGTTCTTGAACACGACGACACTATTTTTATTGGTTATGTGCGTATTAATTCACAAGGAGAAATCGATGTTAGAATTACACCCTAATTTATTTTTTGGCGAAAGACCCGCCAAGAATAAAGGACAAAGTTTAATTGAAGCCATTGTGGCCATTGGTATAATTGTCACTGCCATTGTGGCTATTTTAGCTTTGGGAACTGCTCAAATAATTTTAGGCGGAGAATCAACTAAAAGAACCGTGGCCACTAATTTAGCTCGGGAAGGAATTGAAGTGATGATTGCTTTAAAAGATAGTAATCGTTTAGACCCCACTAGTACTTGGCCCCATGGTTTAGAAGATGGTGATTGGGTGATTAATTACAATGATACTTCTTTGTATACTGATGTTAATCCAGGGGGAGCTCCTTCTGTTAATCCAACCAGAGAAGAAGGAACTTCAATTTTAGATTATCTCACTGATAATTGTCTTAATTGTTATCTTTGTTTAGGGTCTAATGATATTAGGACGCGTTGTGCCAGTCAAGAAGTTTTTAAGCGATTAGTGAGCATTAGTGTTGGCGATGATTTAGGGGGAAATTGTGAGGGAATCTGTGAAAAAAAAATTATTTCCACTGTTTCTTGGGAAGAAAAAAATCGAGTTCACAGCGTATCTTTAGAAGTTCATTTAAGCGATTGGAGACAACAATATGATTAAAAAGAAAAACAAAATATTTTGGCAAAACTTATGCTTAGCTTAAAAAACGTATTAAGAAAAGCCTTGTTTAGAGGTCAATTTTTAAAAGGTGCGGGGTTTACCCTAATTGAAATGTTGGTCTCTATTAGCATTACTGCCATGGCGATTGTCGGGGCCACGGGAATTTATTTAAGGATTATTGGGACGCGGGAAAAAACTTTGGGGCAACTTAATATTCAAGGAGACGGCCAGTATTTAATGAGTTTAATGGTTAAAGATATTCGCGCAAACCGAATTGATTATAGTGATTATTCTTCTCCGATTGTAAATCCTGTTGGAGAATTATCTTTATTAAATTCTTCTGACAATCAAATTAAATATCGGGTTAATCCCGACACCCCGGTTGAAAATGGGGCTTGTTTAGCTGCAAGTGGTCGTTGTACTTTACAAAGATGTGAAAATACGGATTGTACTAATGATAATAATTTTCAAACTATTACCATGGTTAATGTTAGTATTGAAAGACTGGATTTTTATATCCTTCCCACCACTAATCCTTTTGTGGCTGGGTCTTCCACTTATACTCATCCCCGGGCAACCATTATTTTAAAACTAAAGTCTTTATTAGAAAAAGGCACCACTAAAAATTTAATTTTACAACAAACCATTCCTCAAAGATATATTGAAAGAAAATAAAAATGAAAAAAAATAAGAATAAATGTTTTAATGTTCCAATGTTTCAATGTTCTAATGATAATCAGGGCATTTCCTTGATTTTAACCTTATTGATTATTTCCACGGTTTTAACCTCCACTTTAATTGTTAGTGAAATAACTTTTCGTCAAGGGCAAATTGTTTATGGGGCTGAAGTTTCTGAAAAAGGTTATTTTGCCGCGAAAACCGCTTTGGAAAAAGCCGCTTATCAATTGACTAAAAATTATGCTGATATTGGTGATGATTTAAGTGGAAGTTTAAGTAATGGAGCTGAATACACTGCCACCATTACTTCTGATACAGCTTGTCCTAACCCTGGAACAGAATGTACTGATAACCCTATTTCCAATACCAACCCTTGGACTATTGAACTTGAAGCAGGAGAAGCTTTTGAATTAGCTTTGAATATTAATGGAGCTAATTATCCTAGCTCCATTGAAATCACTCAGACTGGAACAGAGCCTACAGATTTAGTGCTTTTTCAATGTACAACCAGTGGGACTCCAAGGGATTGTTCTACTACTAAAACTCAAACTTTTTATATAACTTTTCCTCAAACTATTAATACCAGTGATTATCTTAATAGCTATTTTTGGATTAGAATTAATAATAATGGCACTGTAGCTGATTCTTATACCCTAACTCCTTCTAGTAGTTTGCCTCTTGGAATAATTATTAAAGCGAGTGGTTCTTGTGATGAATATGAAAGACAATTAATTCAAAATATTCCTAAATGGCAGAAATTCGGGATTTAAAAAAACTTTGGGAACTTGGGAACTCAGTTCCCAAGTTCGGTTTCCAAACTTTAGGGACTGGAAAGAGTTTTTAAAATAGTATAATATAATAGAATAAAGATAAATTATATAACCTAAAAAGGATAAATGTTTTTTAATCCTTGTTCATTATTTTGAGACCCGTCAAAGAGACGGCCAGTCTTGTATTTTTTAGTATTTACAAGCTCTCTCAACTTCGTACAGGTCCGACCTGTACGAAACAATCTTGTTTTAATTGTTTCAAAATGATACAATTAAACACATAAAATGATACAATTAAAATTATGAGAGAAAAAGAATTGAGTAAAAGACAACAAAATATACTTTATTTTATTAGAAGTCAAAAAAAAGCGACTAATTCAGAAATAAAGAAGTATTTAGAAAAAAAAGATTTTAAAGTTTCCCGAATTACTGTGGTGCGGGACATTAAGGTTTTATTAACAAAAAATTTAATAGAGCGTCATGGACAGGGAAGGTCTGTTTATTATGAAGAAAAAATAAAAAATAAAGTTTTAAGACATTTTGAAGTTGACGACTATTTTAAATTAGAAGCTGACAAAAGAAAAATTTCTTTTGAAAATTTTAATTTTAAGGTGTTTGAAAATTTAAAAAACATTTTTACTAGAGAAGAGATTAGAGAATTAAAAGAATTAAATAATAATTATCAACAAAAAATTAAAAGTCTTCCTTCGGCTATTGTTCAAAAAGAATTTGAAAGACTAATCATTGATTTAAGCTGGAAATCCTCTCAAATAGAGGGTAATACATATTCTTTAATAGATACGGAAATTTTAATTAAACAAAACCAAGAGGCAGCTGGACATAAAAAAGAAGAGGCCATTATGATTTTAAATCATAAAAAGGCTCTTAATTATATCCTAGATAACAGAAAATATTTTCAAAAATTAACTCTTAGGAAAATACAAGAAATTCATCATTTACTTGCCCAAGACCTTGGGATATCAAAGGGTATTAGAAAAGGATTAGTCGGAATTGTGGGAACAAAATACAAGCCATTAGATAATCAGTTTAAAATAACAGAAGCTTTAGAAAAGGCGACCAAAATAATAAACAAAGAAAAAGAGCCCTTAGCTAAAGCCTTAATAGCACTTTCATTATTGTCCTATATTCAGCCCTTTGAAGATGGAAATAAACGAACCTCTAGAATGTTAAGCAACGCCTTGTTGTTGGCTGATGATTTTTGTCCGCTTTCTTTTCGGAGCATAGAAGAGTCAGAGTATAAAAAGGCCATGATTCTTTTTTATGAACAAAATAGCATTAGTTTTTTAAAGGAGTTATTTATAGAACAATTTAAATTCGCGGTTAATAATTATTTTTTATAAAGTTTTTTCAACTTTCTAACAGGTTATACCGGTGAAGAAGAATAATTTATAATTTTAATTTTATATGTCCTTGCCAAAATTTTTAAAACCATATTTTTGGGATGTTGATTTTCAGAAGCTAAACTCCAGAGATAATAAATATTTTATATTAGAGAAAATTTTAGAATATGGCGACAAAAAGGACGTAAAATGGGCTTTTAATAATTTTTCTAAAAATGATATTAAAGAAGTTGTTTTGTCGTCTCGCTGCTTAAGTTTAAAAACAGCTAATTTCTGGGGATTATTTTTAAATTTAAATAAAAAAGATATTTTATGTTTGAACAAACAATTAACAAACAAACAAAAAACAGCCTGGCGATATTAAATAAAATCGCGTTTATAAAAGATTTTTATTTAGCCGGGGGCACCGGTTTAGCTCTGCAGTTTGGTCACCGCATTTCTTTGGATTTAGATTTTTTCTCTCAAAAAGAATTTAATCCAGATTTTCTTATGAATGAATTACAAAAATTAGGGACATTTTCTTTAAATTCTAAAGAACCAGGAACTTTACACGGGGTTTTTAATAAGACCAGAGTTAGTTTTCTCTATTATCCCTATCCCTTAATGTCTCCTTTAAAAAGTTTTTTAAACATTAAGTTGGCTGATTTTTTAGATATTGCCTGTATGAAAATAGACGCTATTTCTAGTCGTGGAGAAAAAAAAGATTTTATTGACCTTTATTTTGTTTGCCAAAAACTTCCTTTAAATAAGGTTTTAGACATTTTTGAACAAAAATATCAGAAAATAGACTATAATCTCAGCCATGTTTTAAAAAGTCTTTGTTATTTTGAGCAAGCGGAAAAACAGGTTTTGCCAAAAATGCTAACAGAAGTTTTATGGAAAAAAGTAAAAGATTTTTTTATCCAGGAAGCGAGCAATATTCAGAAAGATTTTTTAAAATAACTCTTTGCCGGTTAGACCAGGAAGGGGGTTTAAAATAAAATTTAAAATTTATATATTATAATTAAAAATAAATGCGGGAGGATTTTGGTTAAGGTCGAATTTAGCCAGGACCTGTCCGCATCAAGAGGTTTTATATGAAATCCCAAAAAAGGGAAAAAGAAAGAAATTCTTGTTTTTCTTTGAATCAGGAGAAGGGTCGATTTAATTTTTCTCCTATTTTAAAGAAGCTCACAGGCAAGGGACAACCTTGTCTAGAAAAAGAAAAGTCAATTAGTCGATTGACTTTCCTTGCCCCGCATCGAGCTTGCTTTGGTGCGAGGTTGACCAGGGTTTCTTTTTTTATTTTATTTATTTTAATATTTTCTTGTTTCAGTGTTCTGATGTTCCAATTTTCTCATGAAGTTTACGCCTGGACCCCGCCTTCTTCTCCTCCTCCGGGAGATAATGTTTCTGCGCCAATTAATACTGGACCAGATGACCAGAGCAAGGAAGGGAATCTGGGGATTGGGACCACTGGAACTCCAACTGCCCCCCTTGATGTTCACGGGCGGATTGAAGCTTTAACTGATATTGAATCAGGAGGAAGAATGACTTCTGGTACCGGGCATGTTACTGGGGGAATGACTATTAATACAGCATCTTTTCAAACAGGTTATGGTCTTTATGTTGGTAATCCAGACGCGATTAATCTTATCAGTGGTACCTTAGGCATTGGTAAGTCCCCGGTTTATACTCTAGATGTGGTTGGTGATATTAATTTTACTGGAACCTTGTATCAAGATGGAGAAGAGTTTGTTACTTCTAAGTGGACCAGTGGGACTGGTGATAATATTTATCGCTTACTTGGTAATGTCGGAATTGGGACAAGTGGCCCCACGGCTTTGTTAGATGTTAATAACAAATTTTTAGTTAGCAATGAACAAATAACCATGAATGTCCCTTTGAACTTAACTTCAGCTGGAGATATTTCTTTTGCTTCTGATATTCAATTCACTAATCCAACCGCCTCATATATTAAATCATACGCCCCTCTTTATATTGAAGCCGGTGACCCTTCGCAAAATATTGATTTGATTTTACGCGGTTCTAATAGTGGAGAAGTGATTGTGGATGATGATTTATATGTTACGGGTCAAGCCAGGGTTGATGGAGGAATTGATTTATCTGAAGCAGACCTTGATGCTAATACTGTTACCACTAATATTCTTTATGATAAGGGTAATGTTAGTTATTATCTTGACCCAGATAATACTGGAGTTTCTTTAAATACCGCCGGAATTATTACTATTCACGGAACCGGTAATAACTATTTCGCCGGAAAAGTGGGAATTGGGACCGCGAGCCCTGTATATAAATTAGATGTTGTGGGAAATATAAACATAGACGGTTCGTCAGCTTACAAATATGATGGATATGATGCTTTGAAATTAGTAACAAAAGGAGATACGATAGATTATACTTCTACAATTATAGGTCATGCTGCTGGAGATAGTGTTACTAATGGAACTACAAAGAGACAGACGGCTTTGGGTTATGCTGCAGGTTATTCAAACTCAGGAGCTTACCAAACAGCTTTAGGTTATTATGCAGGTCAATTAAACACAGGAGCTTCTCAAACAGCAGTAGGTTATAATGCAGGTCATTCAAACTCGGGAGCTAGTCAAACAGCTTTAGGTATGTATGCAGGTCAATTTAACACGGGAGCTCAACAAACAGCTTTAGGTTATGATGCAGGTTATTCAAACACAGGAGCTTATCAAACAGCTTTAGGTTATCTTGCAGGTAATTCAAACACAGGAGCTTATCAAACAGCTTTAGGTTATAATGCAGGTCATTCAAACTCGGGAGCTAGTCAAACAGCTGTAGGTTATCGTGCAGGTGAGGAAAACACAGGAAATGAGCAAACAGCTTTAGGTTATTATGCAGGTCGAGAAAACACAGGAGACCAAGTTATAGGAATAGGATACGAAGCGACAAGAAGTAACACAGCAAATGATGTTGTAGCAATAGGATACCAAGCAGGAAAAGACAACACAAATGCTAACCAATTCATTATTAAACAAGCAAACATTAATGCTGTTCCTTTAATTCAAGGGGATTTTAGTTCTGGCAACGTCGGCATCGGAACCACAGTACCAGATAGCAAGCTATCTGTACGTGGCGCAGCGACGAGTCCTCAACTCAAACTCTCTGTTGACGATTCTAATTACAACACATTCACAGTTCAATCTGATGGAGATTTACATATTGCCCGCAATGGCGCTACGGCAACGCTTGCCCTGACGGATGTCGGGGTCGGAATTGGAACTTCAATTCCGGACAGTAACCTTCACATTTCAGGATCAGGAAGTAAAGTCTCCTATAGGATAGAAAACACTAACAGCACAGGATTCGTACAGAATGCGGTAGATGTTGACGATCACGCATACTATTATTACTCTTTTGGATCGCAATATTCATCAGCCATAGACATGTTCAGACAATCAGGAGATGCACTCCAAGCACAAGGTTCCGGAGGATTAAACATTGGCGCAACAGAACCCTCTGGAGAAATCAGATTTTATACTGCAGGATTAGCAGCAGGAAATATAAGAATGGTCATAGACTCTGATGGCAACGTCGGAATTGGAACTTCCACCCCATCTTATCAATTATCTGTTTATGGGGGACCAATTTATATTGATGATCCTTCTCACACAGATGATAAATTTGCTGCCACAGTTGGCTATGTAAAAGATATTGTGGCCCCTGGGGGTGGAGGAGGATTACCCGCTGGAACAGTTGAAGGGCAAACTTTAAAATGGAGTCACGCTAGTTCTGATTGGAGTATTTCTTCTAATCTTATTAACAACGGCACCAACGTTGGAATCGGAACCACGAGTCCTCAAACAAAATTAGAAAGTGCTGGTTCTTTTAGGGTTACTTCAAATTCACCAATTCCAACAACTGGACAAGGTTTAGAAAATATGTATCAATCTTCTCCACAACTTTCAATCATTGCAAGTATAGATAGAAATGCCTCTACTTATTTACCCATGAGTATAAGGACAAGTAATTTGGATATAACTGGCGGCAACGTCGGAATTGGAACAACAAATCCGGGCACAGACAAGCTTAATATTTGGGGTTCATTTTCTGCAGACCAAGATGCTGTTTATACTGATGGTTTAGGAAATGTTACAGCGGGAAGATATTATGATGGGGGGTCCCATTATCTTGATCCAGCTGCTACTGATATATCCTTAAATGTAGCAGGGTCTATTAATGTTTTAGGCACCACTAATGATAACTATTTTGCCGGAAACGTGGGGATAGGGACGACAAGCCCAGGGCAAAAATTAGATGTTAACGGAAATTTTCTTTCTTCAAATAGGCTTCTTGCACAATATGTAGGTAGTACTGGATGGGCATGGTATAGTACAGATGTTACTTATGTCTTAATAGCACCAAGACAAAGTAATTATAAAATATCGGGAACCTTCTATTTTAACAGAGGTAGCGGTTCGACTATTTATCCAAGAGGCGGCTCAATAACATTAAGTATAGATGATTCGGGGATTGATAATGCAATATGGACTTTGAATGAAATAGAGGGCAACGGGTGGGCGGATATTGAACTCGCAAAAGTTACTTATGGAGGAACCCCTTATTGGGCATTGAAGTTCCCAACAGGAACTGCATGGCATGCGAATCAAGTAGCTTTTATAGGACATGTCCGGGGTGGATTAACATCTATTTCTTGGGATTATCATAAAGCTTCGGAGGTGGTTGAGGTAGCTAGCGTGAGTGCACAGTTAGTAAAATCAAATAATAATCTTTTTGCAGGATTGACCGGCAACGTCGGAATCGGAACGACTAGTCCCGGAGCAAAGTTAGATGTTAATGGTTCTATTAGAAGTACCAATACACAAGGAACAATACTATTAAGGGGAGATGCTTCAGCAATAGATTTTTCAAGAGCAGGAACTAGTTATTTGAGAGCAACAAGTGCAAGTGGTGCTTTTGCTTTTACTACTGGTTCTTCAAGTTATGATGATGTAAGATTATTAATTACAAATACGGGAGTCGGAATTGGAACAACAAGTCCAGCTACAGCTCTCCATGTTGATGGAAGTCTTCGATTAGATATTCAAGACACAATTGCTCCAGACATGGTTCTTACCGCAGGAGACACAAGTGGATTAGCTTATTGGAAAGATTTAGGCGACATTGCTGGAGTTAGTGCTCCTTCTGGTGGAGGAGGGAGTCAAAATTATCTTCCTAAATGGGGTCCTACTGGTACTGACCTCGTTGACAGTAATATTGTTTATGAATCTGGGGGTAATGTCAGTATCGGAACGACCACTGCAAGTCATAATTTAACTGTTTCAGATGGAATTGATGATTTGTTAAGAACAAAATCAGATGGATACACTGAATTTAATAGCGGAGTAATTCCAATGGTTTCTGGAGTAGGTAATGTAGGAACCTCTGGTAATAAATGGCAAGATATTTATATAACCGGAACCTTATATGATAATGGAACCACTTACCGATTAGACCCGAACAACACCGGAACCTCCGCAGTTCTTGCCGGAAGCGTCGGCATTGGGACCACAGTACCAGATAGCAAGCTATCTGTACGTGGCGCAGCGACGAGTCCTCAACTTAAACTCTCTGTTGACGATTCTAATTACAACACATTCACAGTTCAATCTGATGGAGATTTACATATTGCCCGCAATGGCGCTACGGCAACGCTTGCCCTGACGGATGTCGGGGTCGGCATCGGGACGACGAATCCTTTATCTTCACTGCATATAAGAAAAGATGTTGCAAATGGTATTGGACCTGTCTTAAGATTACAAAATTATAATTATGCTACCGCAGATGGAGCTTCTTCTGATATTCTTATGGGTTTTTATGCTGATAGAAGGTCAGCAAGAATAAGAGCCATTGGCACTGGTCCGTATGGTTATACAGATAGAATTTCAATTGGTGTTCATAATGATTCTGATGTTTTTCCAGAATCCTTGGTTGTGAAAATAGGTGGCAACGTCGGCATCGGGACGACGGCGCCGAGTGACATTTTAACTGTATCAAAAAATCAAGATGCTGATACAAAGATATTTCTTTCTAATATTGATTCAGGAACAAGTGCGAGGTCTATGCTTACATTCGATAATCAAGGAATAGTTGGTTCGCAGGGTAGATTGATTCTAGCAGGCACTGGTTATACTGGAGTTTCTTCTTGGCAAGACTCATTAGTGTTGCATTCTGGTACAGCTATTTCTGGAGGTATAAAATTAATTTCCAATGCAGGGGGGATTAAATTATCTGCATCAGGAAACGAGGCGGATAATTTGTATGTAGCAACAGACGGCAAAGTCGGCATTGGAACGACGAGTCCGAATTCAGAATCAGTTCTTCATACAGTGGGGAATATTTATATTGATGGATTTCTTGATACTAATGATAATTTTGCTGCCACAGTTGGGTATGTAGATAGTGCTTATGCACCAGGAGGAACGGGGGGAAATGTAGGGGGAGGAGGAAATGGAACAGCTAATTATATTGCTAAATGGACAGGACCTGACTCTATTACTAAAACTCAATCACCAATTTATGAATCTAGCACTTCTCCATATAATGTCGGCATCGGGACGACGAGTCCGGGGGTGAAGTTGGATGTGACTGGTCAAGGAAGATTTTCTTCTGGTTTAGTTGTTAATGGTTCAACTGGGACATATGATGCTTGGGCAAGAGCAATAAGCTCGTTGCCGAATGGTTCATCTATAGATTGGCAATCCGACGGCAATTGGTACAGGGGATTCGGAGCTGCTAATAACAAATTTAGTTTTTATTCTTGGAATAATATAACTTATCATGAATGGATGACTATAAATACAAACACCGGCAACGTCGGTATCGGGACGGCAAGTCCAGGGGCGAAGTTAGATATCAATGGTGGAACTGGTCAGGTTGTCGATGTTTCTGGTGGTAGAATTCAAGGTTTGAATTTAATTCCTGTGGCTGATAGTGAAGCAGTACCTAGAAAATATCTTCACGATAACTTTGCTCCTATCGCAGGCGGAGTTGGTTCTGCTTTTGTTCAAGGCGGTAACTCATTTGGCACTACAGCCGTTTTGGGTACCAATGATGCGTATAATCTCGACATTGAAACAAACGGTATTACGCGGATGACGGTGAATAGTAGTGGCAACGTCGGCATCGGGACCACGAGTCCTTCTGCTACTTTAGATGTTGACGGTTTTGCCCATGCGAATGCTTTTTCAAGTGGGGAAGTTGTATTTAATTATCAGGACATGTCTGATGGTGGAGATACTGCAGAGGAGGCAGAAACAGCTTCTTTGTTTGGATATGTTCAATCGTTTATACTTGGGTGGAGTTCAATAATTAATAATTTACAAAATTATCTTTTACCTAATGTGGAATATAATGTATATATTCGTGGTTCAAAAGAACATGCTGATGCGACTAAATTTACTTCAGGTATTTATGGAGGGTCAGGAGTGGTTAATGAGAACTTTGGAGATCATGTAGCTGACTTTAGTGTTGGTAGCTTTGATACAATTTTGGTTGGTTCCTTTAGTTTGACTGAATCACAGTTAAGCAGTAATCCTTATATGTGGTTTGGTAATTCTGGTGCTGTTTATAAGAAATATCTTGATGTTGTTATTTTTGAACCAGTTCATGCTTCAGGGGGAACAAATGTTTACAAAGGAAACGTCGGAATTGGAACCACAGTACCAGATAGCAAGCTATCTGTACGTGGCGCAACGACGAGTCCTCAACTCAAACTCTCTGTTGACAATTCTAATTACAACACATTCACAGT
>DKES01000029.1:252-542 GCA_002452615.1 Patescibacteria group bacterium UBA6816 | reverse complement strand
CGGATGTCGGGGTCGGAATTGGAACGACTAGCCCTCATGGAAAATTACATGTTCGTTCTGGAAATGTAGGTTCTGTAAAAGATTATACTGGATATGGAAATTCGGTTGGAATAATTCTTGACAGCTATTATGAAACTACAGAAACACTGAGGTATTCGGACATTGTTTCTCTTGCAAATGAGAACGCTGGGGTAGGGAGTGTTATGAGATTTTTAACTCAGACAGGTAGCGGGGCTGTGTCCCCAAAAATGGTAATAAACGAAGCAGGAAACGTCGGAATTGGAACGACG
>DKES01000029.1:0-224 GCA_002452615.1 Patescibacteria group bacterium UBA6816 | reverse complement strand
CAATTGATTCTCATGCCGCTACCAAGGGTTATGTGGATGGAGTAGCGGGTTCTGGTATTACTGGTTCAGGAACAACCAATTATGTTACCAAATGGACTGGAAGTGGTTCTTTAGGGAATTCAATAATTTATGATAATGGTAGCGTGGGAATCGGAATGACAGATACTTCTAATGCTAAATTAAGTGTTAATGGAGATGTTTTTGCTACTTCGGGTTATAAGGCA